>JAZFQY010000139.1:0-7306 GCA_036445355.1 Alphaproteobacteria bacterium | reverse complement strand
GCGTGATGGCATGAGCGCCGGCTACAGCCTGCATCCGACCATTCTGCGCGAGTACGACATCCGCGGCATCGTCGGCGAGACCCTGTCTGCAGACGACGTCGGCGCCATCGGCGCCGCCTTCGCCACGCGGCTGGTTGCCGCCGGCGGCGCCTCGGTCGCCGTTGGCTATGATGGCCGGCAGAGCTCGCCCGAGCTCGAGGCGGCGCTGGTCGCGGGCCTCGTCGGCTGCGGCCTGCACGTGATCCGCGTCGGCGTCGGTCCGACGCCCATGCTTTACTTCGCCGCCGCCACCCTGCCGACCGATGGCGGAGTCATGATCACCGGCAGCCACAACCCGCCGGAGTACAACGGCATCAAGATGACGCTGAAGGGCAAGCCGTTCTTCGGCGACGACATCCGGTCCCTGGCCAAGATCGCCGCCGCGGGCGACACCGCGACCGGCGAGGGGCGCACCGAGGAGGTGGACCTGCGCGACGCCTACGCCGACCGCCTGGCCAAGGAATACAAGGCCAGCCGCGCGCTTCGCGTCGGCTGGGACCCGGGAAACGGCGCCGCCGCCGAAGTGCTGAACCGCCTGCTCACCCGCATCGCCGGCCACCATCATGTCATCAACGGCGTCATCGACGGCAGTTTCCCGAACCACCACCCCGACCCAACGGTTCTGGCCAATCTGCAACAGCTGCAGACGCTGGTGGCGGACGAGGGCTGCGAGCTCGGTATCGCCTTCGACGGCGACGGCGACCGCATCGGCGTCGTCGACGCCCAGGGGCGGGTGCTGCATGCCGACCAGTTGATGCTGATCCTGGCGGCCGACGTGCTGGCCGAACGGCCCGGAGCGCCGATCATAGCCGACGTTAAGTCGAGCCAGGTCCTGTTCGACGAGACCGCGCGCCTCGGCGGCCGGCCGGTGATGTGGAAGACCGGCCACTCCCTGATCAGGGCCAAGATGATCGAGATGGGGGCGCCGATGGCGGGCGAGATGAGTGGCCACATCTTCTTCGCCGACCGCTATTACGGCTTCGACGACGCCCTCTATGCGGCGGTGCGCCTGCTCGCCATCATCGATTGCACGGGCACGAGTCTGGCCGAGTACCGCGACCGCATGCCGGCGATTCTGAACACGCCCGAGTTGCGCTTTCCCTGTGCCGAGGCGCGCAAGTTCGAGGTCATCGAGGAGGTGCGGGCGCGGCTCTCCGACGCCGGCGCCGAGGTCAACGACATCGACGGCGTGCGCGTGCTGAGCGGCGATGGCTGGTGGCTGCTGCGCGCCTCGAATACCCAGGACGTGCTGGTGGCGCGCTGCGAGGCGGCGAGCGAGGCCGGCCTCGCGGCACTCAAGGGCGAGGTCGCGGCGCAGCTTCGCGCCAGTGGACTCGAGCCGCCGGCGGACCTAACTTCCTAGGCGACCGCGGCGTTCCGAGCCGAATGAGCCAGCCTTGGAGGGGTGCTCATGACCGACACCGCCACACTGGCCGCGGCGCGCGAGGAGCTGCCGGTGGCCGCCGTCGATTTCGATATCGGCTCCCAGGCGACGGGCCTGGTCATCGTCGACGAGGTCAACGGCTTCGCCACCGTCGGCGCCGGCAACATGGCGCCGCATGAGCCGAACGAACAGGTGAGCCGCATGGTGGCCGAGACCGACCGCCTGGCGCGCGCCTTCGCCGACGCCGGGCGGCCGATCTTCGCCTTCCTCGACAGCCACGAGCCGGGCAAGCCCGAGCCGCCCTACCCGCCGCACTGCGAGCGCGGCACCGGCGAGGACGAGCTGGTGCCCGAACTCAGATGGCTCGAGGCGTCGCCGGCGGCGACCCTGCAGCGCAAGGACTGCATCAACGGCTTCGTCGGCGCCCTCGGCCCGGGCGGCGACAATGCGTTGGTCGACTGGGTCAGCGGTCACCGCCTCGCCGCCATCGTCGTGGTCGGCATCTGCACCGACGTCTGCGTCATGGACTTCGTGCTCACCCTCTTGTCGGCGCGCAATCACGGATTGATGCCGACGCTCAAGGACATCGTCGTCTACGAGCCGGGCTGCGCCACCTACGACATGTCGCGGCCGGCGGCGGCGTGCCTCGGTCTGCCGGAAACGGCGGCACATCCTCAGGCGCTGACCCATCATCTCGGCCTCTATTTCATGGCCTCGCGCGGGGCGGTCATCGCCGGCGGCCTTGCGGATCGCTAGCCGCAATTGTTCGGGCGCCTGTTCGTCTACGGCACCCTGCTCGACGCGGATTTGCGGCGGGCGCTTCTCGGACCGGGCGCGCGGCACCTGAACGAGACAACGGCGGCGCTCATCGGCTACCGGCGCGTGGCGCAGCCGGGCGGCACCTACCCGACGCTCCGGCGCGACCCTGCGGCGCGCGTCGACGGCAGTGTCCTGGTAGGCCTCGATCGCACCATGGAGGCGCGCCTCGTCGCCTATGAGAGCGACGAATTTCTATATGCCAGACGGCCCGTACAGGTCGCCGGCCGGGGGCCGGTGATGGCGGGTCTGTTCCTGCCCCGGCTGCCGCCACCCGCGGGCCCACCATGGGACCTCGAGGACTGGCGGCGCCGACACAAGGCGCGGGCGCTGCGCCGGGCGGCGCATTGGCGGTGAGGCGCGTACTGCGAGGATTTTCTAGTGTGATGGTTCCGAAGTTCGGCATAATTATTGTGCCGAACTTCGGAAGCTGAATCACAATAGAATCAGATTGTTAGTGTCCCGAATCCGAAATTCGATTGATTGAATTCCGGGTTCAAAGGGACACCAGAGCCTTCTCCGGTCATATTGACGCATTCTGACAGAGCCATTTTGGGCCAGCGCGGCGTCAAGCACCTTGAGCGTAGCGATGGCCACGCTCGGCGGCACTTTCCTGGCCCTGACCCAAACTGGCTCTGTCAGAATGCGTCAATATGGCCGGAAAAGGCTTTAGGGCAGCGCCACAAAATTGTCGGCGCCGTCGGGCGCCACGACGATGCAATCGAAGGTGAGCTGGCGCAGGGTCAGGCACGCGGTCTTGGCCCGCGGCTCGCTCAGGCCCAGCAGGCGAGCGCGGTACAGGGTGTCGCCGCCGGAGGCGACGGGCGTGATCTGAATATTGGCATCGATCAACTGATTGTTCGCCCGGCTGGCGGCGACGAGCGCCGCTCGGCGTGCACGCGCGACGCCGCCGAAGGCGCCCACCTGAATCGCCCAGCCGGGCGTCGGCGCCTCGTGCCTGGCCGGTTGGGCGGCGGGGGGCGGCAGCGCCACGGCGCGATCGTAGGGGCTGGATGGGCGTGGTGGCGGCCGCCTCGGCGTCGGGCCGGTCTCGGTACGGGCAATCTCCCGGACGGCCGGCGCCCCCGACTGGGCGGGCTTGCGCAGCGGCCGGGCCTCGAGCGCGGCCGTGCGACGCAGCCGCGCAAAGCCTTTGTCGAAGAGCGCGACCATGTGGCGGTCGCGGGTCCGCGCCGTGCGGCCGCCGAAGACGACACCGATCAGGCGCCGGCCGTTGCGCTCGACCGAGGCGACGACATTGTAGCCCGAGGCGTGGATATAGCCGGTCTTGATGCCGTCGGTGCCGGAATACTGCGTTAGCAGCCGGTTGTGATTGCGGTAGGTGCGGTTCTTGTAGCGGAACTTCCTGGTCGAGAAGTTGTCGTAGTATTGCGGGAAGTTGCGCAGCAGCGCCCGGGCGAGGATCGCCATATCGCGCGCGGTACTCTTCTGGCCGCGATTGGGCAGGCCGGAGGCGTTGCGGAAGGTCGTGCCCTTCATGCCCAGCTCGCGCGCCCTCTTCGTCATCAGGCGCGCGAAGGTGACTTCGCTCTTGGCCAGCGCCTCCGCCGCGACCACGGCGGCATCGTTGGCCGACTTCACCGCCAGCGCCAGGATCACTTCGCGCACTCTCATCTTCTGGCCGCGCCGCAGGCCGATCCTGGACGGTGCCTGACCGGCGGCCCGGCGCGACACCGTGAGCTTTTGATCGAGGGTCAACTGGCCGCGCTCGAGTGCCTCGAACAGCAGGTAGAGAGTCATGATCTTGGTCAGGGAGGCGGGATAGTTGCGCGTGTCGGCGTTGCGCGCGTACAGCACCGTGCCGCTCTCGGCATCCATGACGACCGAGGCGTATCTGGCATGGGCCGTCGTGGCAAACGCGCAGGCAATCAACGCCAAGACGAACGCCAGGCCGGGTAAGGTCCCCGGACCGTTACTCCATCGTGCCATCGGACTGCCCACCCCCGCAGGCAGGGCCGAAGCCACGCTCGGCCCGCTCGCGACTACCTGTCCGCGTAAGATATGTAAGTCGAATCATCCAATTCTAATGAATTAGTTAGCATAATGTCTATATTGAAATCTCCTTAATCGAGCCTTAACTCTGTTAATTCTCCAACTGTTGTCGAGATATTAATTTTTGTACAAGCGCACGCCGCCGGCGTGCGCTTTCGGCCCGCCGCGTCGGGGATCCGGCGTCTTCCCGCCGCCAAACCCGCGACGGGTCCGGTGGCGCCGGCGCCCGTCCCGAGCGATGCGTCCCGACGGGCCGGGGGCCGAGCATGATGCAACGCAATATATCGTACTGCGACGCAAGATCATCCTCGACAAAGTTATTTGATATAAGATGGTAGTGTAATGCTGCAGTACAGCAATACGAAGGCGGCCGGGCCCCCGGGATGGCCGTCCTGCCGCCTCGCTGGACGGATCGGCAACAGACGAGGAGACCAACCGGATGTCTGCCAGCAAGAGCCGCCGCGGCGAGTACGGCACGGCCGGCGCCGCCGGAAGGGCGGCCGTTGGCGCCGGCAGGGCCGACGGCACCAAGATCGCGCAGGAGGCCGACGAGGCGGCCTCCGAGTAGCTCGGCCAGGCCGCCGCCATGGCCACCAGCATCTACAGTAATCTGAGCGGGATCGGGCTCCGGGGCCTGGACGGGCTCGCCGCGGCGGCGGTCGGCGTCAAGGCCGGCGAGGCGATCGGCGGAGAAATCACCGCATTTGCCCAGTGCTCGATCGAGACCGGCGTCGATGCCGCCAAGGGCGCGCTCGCCGCCGGTAGCCTGACCGAAGCCGCCGCGGCCCAGGCGGCCGAGGCCCACTTCGAGGCCCTGGCGGTCGAGGGTGCCAGGCTGCAGGCGCTCGGCCTCACATTCGCCACCGAGTCGATTAGGTTCTGCAACGCGCACGCCAAGGCTGTGTTCGAGGATGCGGCGAAATAGATCCTCCCCCGGGTCCGCAGCACGCGGACCAACGTCGGGCCCGGCTAAGCGCCGGGCCCTTTTTTGGCGCCACAGGGCGCCCGCAGGGCAGGGGGGCGGGGGTTAATGGAACGTTCGTGGACGGGCCGCAGGATGCTCGAATCTTGTGGCGAACCCTCGCCCTGGGGGTTTTACCCTCGCCTGCCAATCCCATAGTATGGGGCCGGAGTGCCGAGGACAGGCTCACCACGGCGTCTGGTGCGAAGCCATGCGGAAATCGGGCATCATGGTCGGTGGCGGCAACGGAAAGGACAAGGACGACGTCGACGGCCGCAACCTGGGCGACAGCCAGACCGGGGTCATCACCCGGAAGAAGCCCAAGACCAAGAAACCGTCGATGTACAAGGTGTTGATGCTAAACGATGATTACACGCCGATGGAATTTGTGGTACATGCCTTGGAGCGGTTCTTCAACAAGCCGCACGAGGAGGCGGTGCGCATCATGCTGCACGTGCATAACCAAGGCGTCGGCATCTGCGGGATCTTCACCTACGAGGTCGCCGAGACGAAAGTCACGCAGGTGATTGATTTTGCCCGCCGGCATCAGCATCCTTTGCAGTGTACGTTGGAGAAAGATTAGAGCAGGTGTGGCTTGAGCATGCTATCGGCCGGCCTTGAACAGACGTTGCATCGCGCGCTCGCCCTGGCGAGCGAGCGCCACCACGAGTTCGCAACGCTCGAGCATCTGATGCTGGCGCTGATCGACGACAGCGACGCGGTGTCGGTCCTGCGCGCCTGCGGCGTCGACCTCGATCAGCTGCGCCGGGACCTGCTCGACTATATCGACAACGAACTCGAGGGACTGGTGGTCGGCCACAACGAGGAGCCGCGACCCACGGCCGGCTTCCAGCGCGTCTTGCAGCGCGCCGCCATCCACGTTCAGTCCTCCGGCCGCGAGGAAGTGACCGGCGCCAACGTGCTGGTGGCGATGTTCTCGGAGCGCGAAAGCCACTCGGTCTATTACCTGCAGCAGCAGGACATGTCGCGCCTCGACGCCGTCAACTACATCTCCCACGGCATCGCCAAGGTGCCCGGCCACGACGCCGCGCGCACCATCACCGGTTCGGAGGACGAGGCGCAGGCGGAGAAAGTCGTCAAGAAGGGGCAGGAATCGCTCGACGCCTACTGCGTCAATCTCAACCAGAAGGCGGCCGATGGCAAGATCGATCCCCTGATCGGCCGCGTGCACGAGGTCGAACGCACGATCCAGATCCTGTGCCGGCGCAACAAGAACAATCCCCTCTATGTCGGCGAGGCCGGCGTCGGCAAGACCGCCATCGCCGAGGGCCTGGCCAGGCGCATCAACGAGGGCGAGGTGCCCGATGTCCTCGGTGACGCCAACATCTTCGCCCTCGACATGGGCGCGCTGCTCGCCGGCACCCGCTACCGCGGCGATTTCGAGGAGCGGCTGAAGGCGGTGATCGCCGAGCTCGAGGCGATGGAGGGCGCTATACTGTTTATCGACGAAATCCACACCGTCATCGGCGCGGGTGCAACCTCGGGCGGCGCGATGGACGCCTCCAACCTGCTGAAGCCGGCGCTCGCCGCGGGTAATTTGCGCTGCATCGGCTCGACTACCTACAAGGAATACCGCAACCACTTCGAAAAGGACCGCGCCCTCGTGCGCCGCTTCCAGAAGATCGACATCAACGAGCCGTCGATCGAGGACACGGTGAAGATCCTGCGCGGCCTCAAGCCCTACTATGAGAAGCATCACAAGGTACGCTACACCGAGGAGGCGATGCGCGCGTCGGTGGAGCTGTCTGCGAAGTACATCGCCGACCGCAAGTTGCCGGACAAGGCAATCGACGTGATCGACGAAGCCGGCGCCGCGCAGATGCTGCTGCCGGCCTCGAAGCGCAAGAAGACTATTTCGGTCAAGGACGTGGAGGCGGTGGTGGCGAAGATCGCGCGCATCCCGCCCAAGTCCGTCAGCCGCGACGACAAGAAGTCCCTGTCCGACCTCGAGCGCGATCTGAAGACCATGGTCTTCGGCCAGGACAAGGCGATCATGGCCCTCTCCTCGGCCATCAAGCTCGCCCGCGCCGGCCTGCGCGAGCCGGAGAAGCCGATCGGCTGCTACCTGTTCT
>JAZFQY010000138.1:0-2591 GCA_036445355.1 Alphaproteobacteria bacterium | reverse complement strand
TTACGATCGAAACGCCGGAGGGGACCGATCCCGTGACCGGACCCTATGGCGTCGCCATCGCGCCGACCGACGACGGCCGTTATGTTGTCACCGATCTGGCCTTTACCGGCCCGGCGGAAACGGCCGGAATGGATTTCGGCGACTACGTGACCGACATCGGTATCGAGCAGTTGGACCGGCCGCCGAAGGAATTGGTCTATCCCTTCGCTTTCGCGCTATTGGGGCTGGTCATTTTCCTGCAGCTTGGGCGCCGACGGCGGCAATTGAACTCCGGGGCGCCGGCGGCCGGCTTGGCACAATAGACGGACACGATTTGTACAAGACAGTTCTTCTTCCCATCAATCAATCACGATCCGCTCTATATCAAATGCTAACAGCAGATTCACTGGGTCGATGAATCGCCCAAGGCGATTCTCATCGACCCGGATCTGCTCTAGCGCGACTAGACCCGGAACTCCGCAGCGTACCGGGTGGCCCCCGCGGCGCGTATTTTGGATCGAAGCAGGATAGGTGCGTAGGCTGGCGAGCCGGCGTCAAATATCGTCACAGTTTGTGACGGCCGACCTAATGGGAATAGTCTTGCAAATGCATCCGGTTGTTCATTGACCATAGTGCGGGCGAATGCATCTCTCGGCGCTGATACTTGGCGGCGTCGCCGCTCTTGGGGCGGCCCGCGGATGGGCCGCGCCGACCGCCGGCGGCGAGCCCCTGCCCGCCCTCGTCGCTGTTCCGGCGGGACCATTCATCGCCGGCTCCGACCGGGCGGAGCGGGAGTCTGCCTACCGGCTCGACACGGCGGCCTACGGCCACGAGCTGACCCGCCAGCAAGGATGGTACGAGAACGAGCGCCCCCGCGCCACTTACGAAGGCGAGGCCTTCCGCATCATGGCGACGCCGGTGACCAACGCCCAGTACGCCGCCTTCGTCGCAGCGACCGGGCGTCGGCCGCCGGACATCGACGCCGAGAGCTGGGCCGCCCAGGGCCTGATCCACGGCTACGACCTGACCCGGCGCCACGCCTGGCGCGACGGCCTCCCACCGACCGGCCGGGAGGAACACCCGGTGGTGCTGGTAAGTCACGGCGATGCCGTGGCCTACGCGCGCTGGCTCAGCCGCGTGAGCGGGCAGGCATGGCGCCTGCCGACGGAGCTGGAGTGGGAGAAGGCGGCGCGCGGTACGGACGGCCGGCGCTTTCCCTGGGGCGACGCCTTCGACCCATCACGGCTGAACAGCCACGATGCCGGACCCTTCGATACGATGGCGGTGGGCCAATTCCCGCGGGGCACCAGCCCATTCGGCGTTCTGGACGCCGCCGGCCAAGTGTTTGAATGGACCGCCAATCCCGGCAATCCGGGTCGCTTCGTCGTCAAGGGCGGGTCGTGGGACGATCGCGGCTGCGGCGTATGCCGGCCCGCGGCGCGCCACGCGCGGCCGGCGGAGCTGCGCCACATTCTGATCGGATTTCGCCTGGTCCGGCAATAGCCAGCGGCCAGACCGACCGAGCCATACACAGCCATGCCGCGATACGCCGCCGCGGCGCGGTTCAATTGCGTCCCCACGCGATGCTCGTATAATCTCGCCGCGCCCTGGGGTCATGGAAAATGCCGAGGCAAGCATGAGCGAATTCCCGACCGGGCTCGATCGCGTCGCGCTCGAACGCATCGTGGCCGCGGGTCGGCAGGTACTCGAATGTGAGAGCGTGTTGAACAAGACCGGCGACAACGTCGTCGGCGCGATCCTGCGCGACCAGGGTACGTTCTACGAGTGGAACCACTTTCCCGAGGGCGACGTCTACGACGGCGAAAGCCATTCGCAGTATTTTTACCACTCCCATGCCCAGGGGCAGCGCACGAACGAGCACGGCCATTTCCATACCTTCCTCAGGCCCAAGGGCATGCCGAGCGGTATCAGGCCGGCGCCGGTCAAGAATTTTATGGTGCCGAAGGACGACAGTGAGGCGCTCGGTCACATCATCGGCATATCCATGGACAAGTTCGGAAAAATCATACGGCTGTTCACCGCCAACCGCTGGGTGACGGGCGAGACCTGGTACGTTGCCGATGACGTAATCCGCATGCTCGACAATTTCATCATTGGCCACACGCGGCCCTCCTGGGCGACCAATCGCTGGGTCTCCGGCATGGTGCAGCTGTTTCGCCCGCAAATCGTGGCGCTCGTGGCCGAGCGCGATGCCAGCGTTTCAGCCTGGGAGGCGGAACACGAGCCCGATAACGACGTCTACGAGGATCGCCGGCTCGAGATCACGAGCGAGCGGGACGTGTCGGTCGAGGACCAGCTTGCGGCCGCCGAGCGGGCATTGGCCTCTAAATAATTGAAAATATAAGGATAATTTTGTAACCCACGGCCCTGGGTCACACTGCGGGTCACAGAGTATGGTTTTATACCAAATCTCGGTAATAAGGTCCCATTTCATGGCGGCGCATTGGTCCTCCCGGTTAGGCGGGCGGCGCGGCGCGATGCCCCCGCATCGGGCAAGCCGCGCAACGCTGCCGGAGGGCCAATGCGCCCCACCGAAGGCCGCCAACTTTTGTCCGCTGGCGTCGTTGCGCTCCTTATCCGATGCGGGGGCA
>JAZFQY010000137.1:0-6329 GCA_036445355.1 Alphaproteobacteria bacterium | reverse complement strand
CATCATCGTCTTCGCCATCCTGGTGATCGTGAACTTCATCGTCATCACCAAGGGCTCGGGACGCATCGCCGAGGTCTCGGCGCGCTTCAGCCTCGACGCGGCTCATCCTCGCCCATGGCCACGAGGGGCCAGACGCCGCCGGCAAGGTGATCGAGGCCTTCGGCGCCTTCGTCATGGGCGGCAACTTCGTCATCGGCATCATCGTGTTCGCGATTCTGGTGATCGTGAATTTCATTGTTATTACAAAAGGTTCCGGGCGCATCGCCGAGGTCGCGGCACGCTTCAGCCTCGACGCCATGCCGGGCAAGCAGATGGCGATCGACGCCGATCTCTCGGCCGGCTTGATCAACGAGGACGAGGCCCGCAGCCGGCGCAAGAACCTGGAGGAGGAGAGCAGCTTCTTCGGCGCCATGGACGGCGCCGCCAAGTTCGTGCGCGGCGACGCCATCGCCGGCCTGCTGATCACCTTCATCAACGTCATCGGCGGCGTGATCATCGGCATCGGCCAACAGGGACTGAACCTGTCCCAGGCGGCCGAGAGCTACGTGCTGCTGACCGTCGGCGACGGGCTGGTAACGCAGATCCCGGCGCTCATCGTCTCCACCGCCGCCGGCATGGTGGTAACCAAGGCCGGCATCGCCGGCAGCACCCACAAGGCGGTCTTTGGTCAGCTCTCCGGCTATCCACGGGCGATGGGCCTGAGCGCCTTCCTGGCCGGGGCGCTGGCGCTGCTGCCGGGCATTCCGGCGCTGCCGTTCCTTGCCCTCGCCGCCGCCACCGGCGTCTCTGCCTGGGCAATCTCCGCGCGGCGCGGCGCCGACGCGCGCAAGACCGCCGCCACCGAGGCCAGCGCCGCGGCCGGCGCGCCGGCGGCGGAGGAGCCGATCGCCACCGCCCTGCAGATCGACCAGATCCGGCTCGAGCTCGGCTACGGCCTGTTGTCCATGATCAACGCCGACAAGAACAAACGCCTGACCGACCAGATCAAGGCGCTGCGCCGCCAATTGGCATCGGAGGTGGGCTTCGTCCTGCCGGCGGTGCGCATCCAGGACAACATGCAGTTGGCGGCCAACGCCTACGTCATCCGCGTCAAGGAGATCGAGGCCGGGCGCGGCGAGCTGCGCCCCAACATGCTCTTGGCGATGGATCCGCGCGGCGAGGAGATCGCCCTGCCGGGCGAGAAGACCGTGGAGCCGACCTTCGGCCTGCCGGCCATGTGGATCGCCGAGAACAACAAGGAGGAAGCGCTGTTCCGCGGCCTGACCGTGGTCGACGCGCCGACCGTGATCACTACCCATCTGACCGAGGCGGTCAAGGACAACATGGCCGAGCTCCTGTCCTTCGCCGAGACCCAAAAGCTGATTGACGAGCTCGACCAGCAACACCAGAAGCTGATCGCCGACATGGTGCCGAACCAGATCACCGTCGGCGGCATCCAGCGCGTGCTGCAAAGCCTGCTCGACGAACGTGTTTCGATCCGCGACCTGCCAACGATCCTGGAGGGTATCCACGAGGCCTGTGGCGCGACGCGCAACGTGATGATGATTACCGAACATGTGCGCACCCGGCTGGCGCGCCAGATCAGTGATTCGAACGCCAATCCCGACGGCTTCCTGCCGATCGTCTCGCTGTCGCCGGAGTGGGAGCAGGCTTTCGCCGAATCGCTCATCGGCCAGGGCGACGACAAGCAGCTGGCGATGGCGCCGTCGCAGCTGCAGGACTTCATCCATAAGGTGCGCAGCACCTTCGAGGGCTTCGCCATGAGCGGCGAGATGCCGGTGCTGCTCACCAGTCCCAACGCCCGAGCCTTCGTGCGCTCCATCGTCGAGCGATTCCGGCCACAGACGGCGGTCTTGTCGCAGAACGAGATCCACCCCAAGGCGCGGATCAAGACCCTGGGCACGGTCTAGGACCGAACGACGATGCGGCTCAAATCGTTCACGGCCCCGACCATGCAGGCGGCGATCGCCGACGTCCGCGAGACCATGGGCGAGGACGCCATCATTGTCTCGACTCAAATGGACCAAAACGGCGGTGCGCGTGTCACCGCGGCAATCGAATTCCGTGACGACTTCGACGCCATGGCGCACGTCACCAGCGGTGACGACGCCGGCTTCGTCGGCGACCCGGTGCCGGTCCTGCGCCAGGCCCTGTATCAGCACGGCACCGGCGACGACCTGGCCGGCGCATTGCTCGCCGGCGCTCAGAGCGTGCTTGTCGAACGACAGAATCTGGGCCCGGTGATGGCCCTGGCGGCGACTTTCGATACTGCGTTTCGCTTCGACCCGCTGCCCGAGAGCGGCACTGGACGGCCGCTGATGCTGGTCGGCCCGCCCGGCGGCGGCAAGACCTCGCTTGCCGCCAAGCTCGCCGCACGGGCGCGCCTGGGCGGCTTCTCTGTCCGCGTCATCACCACCGACACCGTGCGCGCCGGCGGCATCGAGCAGCTTCGCGCCTATACGAGCGTCCTCAGGCTGGGCCTGCGCGCCGCCGAAGGCGCGGCCGAGCTCAGCGCCGCGGTGGCCGGCTGCGCCGGCGGCGACCTGGTGGTCATCGACACCACCAGCGCCAACCCGTTCGACGTCCAGGAGATGGCGGCGCTCGACCGCCTCGTGCGCGCCGCCGACATCGAGCCGATCCTGGTGCTCCCCGCCGGCGGGGACACGCTGGACAGTGTCGAGATCGCCGAAGGCTTCGCCGCCATCGGCTGCCGGCGCATGATCGCCACCCGGCTCGACCTCACCCGCCGCCTGGGCGGCCTGCTGGCCGTCGCCGAGGCCACCGGGCTCGCCTTCGCCTGCGTCTCCTTGACGCCGAAAATCGCCGACGGCGTGAGCCCGGTCAATCCGGTCTCGCTGGCGCGGCTGATCCTACCCGCGTCCGAGGCCCCGGCGCGCAAACTGACGGGAACCGATGCATGACCATGACCGGATCCGCCCCGCTCCGCGCCCGGGACGCCGCTGCCCGGCGGCGGCGCAACGTCCATGCCATCGCCTCGGGCAAGGGCGGCGTCGGCAAGACCTGGATCGCCATCACCCTGGCCCAGGCCTTGGCCAAGAGCGGGCGCCGCACCCTCCTGTTCGACGGCGATCTGGGGTTGGCGAATGTCGACATCCAGCTCGGCCTCGCGCCGGCGCAGGATCTCGGGGCGGTGATCGCCGGCAAGGTGGCGCTTTCGGACGCCATCCTGCCTTGCCCCGCCGGCGGCTTCGACATGATCGCCGGCAGGTCGGGCTCCGGCAGCCTCGCCTCGATCTCCGGCGGCCGGCTGGAGGCGATGCTGAGCGAGCTCGACGCGGTGGCGGCCGGATACGACCGGGTCATCCTCGATCTCGGCGCCGGCGTCGAGCGCACAGTGCGCGCCCTGGCGGCGACGGCGGAAAGCTGCATCGTCGTCACCACCGACGAGCCCACCTCCCTCACCGACGCCTATGCCTTCATCAAGGTGACGGCGGCGCGCAATTCCGGCGCCAAGTTCCAGATCGTCGTCAACATGGCCGCCAGCAATCGCGAGGGCGAGCACACCTACCAGACGCTGCTGAAGGCGTGCGAGGGCTTCCTCAAGATCTCGCCGCGGCTGTTGGGCGTGGTTCGCCGCGACCGCTCGGTCAAGGACACGATCCGGGCCCAAATGCCGCTCCTGACGCGCCATCCCAACAGCGACGCGGCCCAGGACGTGGTCGCCATCGCGGCCAAGCTGGGCGGCTGAGGCCGGTGCCATGAGCGAGACGGTCGGCGCAGCCAAATCGACCGGCGCGGTGGCGCCGGTCGCCGGGCAGGGTCCGCCCGGGCGCGGCGCCGCCGGCCAGACCGGCGGCGGTCCAGGCGGCGCCAACGGCGCCCCCGTCGCGGTGGTGGATCCGCCCGACTGGCTCGCCTCCCTCAAACCCGGCGAGGCGGTGACCGGCACCGTGCGCGAGCTGACTGCGGACGGCCGCGCCGTTGTCGACACGCTGCGGGGAGTTTTGCTGCTCGACCGCCAGGCCGGGCTCGATGCCGGTCGGGCGGTGCGCCTACAGGTGGTGGCCAGCGAGCCTAGCCGGGTCGACCTGTTGCTGCTGCCCGAGCGCCAGGCGCCACGGCCGGCGGCCCCGCCAAGTCCCGTCGCCTTGAGGCCGGGTGCGGTGGTCAGCGGGCATTTCATTCCGGCCGCCGGGCCGGCCGCCGGGCAGGCCGCGGGGGCCGCACCACTCGCCGCCGCGTCGTCGCCTGGCGCTCCAGCGGCGCCTCCGGCGGCAACCGCCGTCACCACGGGTCCGGCCGCCGCCACGACCTCGTCACCGCCGTCTGGGATCATCATCGCCGACCCACCGGCCGCCCTTCGCGCGCTGCCCTCCGGTGCGCGGCTCGCTGCGTCGGTGGTCGAGCGCCTGGCCGATGGGCGCACCGTGCTGCAGACCGAGCATGGCCAAGTCGCGGTGACCCTGCCGACGGCCATGGCGACTGGCGCGGTCATGCGCCTGCAGGTGGTCGCGGCGGGCGCCCCGCTCGAGCTGGCGCCGGTCGAGGCCGGCGCGGCGGCCCGCGCCCCCGCCGGACCCGCCACCGAGGGCCGCCTGCGCGCGCGGGTGCAGACTGTCGCCCAGCGATTGGGAACCGCCCTCGGCGGCCTCGCCGGACGCGCCCCGGCGGCGGCACGCGAGGCCGCGCCGCTGACGGTGCGCGTGCTGGCGGTTAGCGCCCCCGAGGCACCGCCGGCGCCAGGCATCGGCGGCGCGCCCGGCCGCATCCTGTCGGGGACGGTGACCTCCAGCGCGGCCCAAGGACCGACCGTGATCCGGACCGACGGCGGCGAATTCGTCGTCCGCACCGCCAGCGAGGTGACGACCGGCAGCCGCGTCGTCTTGCAGGTGTTGGCGACGCCGGGCACGGTGCTGCCGTCGACGCCCGCGGACGTCCTCGCCCAGTCCCTGCAGAACCTGGCACATGGCTGGCCGGCGCTGGTCGAGGCGCTGCAGGCCCTGGCCGAGGGCGAGCCGCAGCTGGCGGCGCAGGTGACCCAGGCGGCGCTGCCCCAGACCGGGCCGCAGCTCACCACCGGTGTCCTGTTCTTCCTTTCCGCCCTGTTCGGTGGACGCCTGCAGGACTGGCTCGGGCGCGACGCCCTGCGTGCCCTGGAGCGGCACGGCCCGATCCTCCGCCGCCTGGACGAAGACTTCGGTCAACTGGCGCGGTTCGCCAAGGAGCCGGTCAGCGGCGAGTGGCGCGCCGTCATGCTGCCGCTCATGCATGACGGCGAGCTGCACCAGCTGCGGCTCTTTCTGCGCCGGCAACGCGGTGCCGCGCCCGAAGAGGACGAGGCGGGCACCCGCTTCCTGCTCGAGGCCGATTTCAGCCGCCTCGGGCCGCTGCAGCTCGACGGGCTGGTGCGCGGGCGGCGCTTCGACCTGGTGGTGCGGACAACCCGCGCCCTGCCGCCGCACATGCGGAGCGACATCGGCGATATCTTCGCCGAGGCCGGGGCGGCCGCCAACTTCGCCGGCGGCGTCACTTTCCAGGTCACGGCGAATTTCCCTGTCGCGCCGCTGGACGGGGTGGCGGGCCACGCCCTCGGGCTTTTCGCCTAACGCCGGTCGCGGCGCCTAGAGTCTTCTATCGCGGGACCCGATCAATTACATAAATCCGTTCTATATCAAATAGTTAGAGCAGATTCATCGGCCCGGTGAATCTGTACTAGGCCCGGCTTCGGCGCCGGAATTGGTTTAGGCCGACCTCGTCGAGAAACTGCTGCTCGCGGCGCTCCGCCGCCTGCCTCGCCTGCACCAGCTTGCGATCGCGTGTGATCTCGAAGCGCTTGAGCTCCTCGAACGCCGCCCCGAGTTGCGTGCGCATCTGCTCGATCTGCGCCAGCACCTCGTCAATGGAACTTTGCAGCCGCTCGCGGCGGGCGACGACGCCGCTCGCATAACTGCCATAGGTCAATCCGGCCTCGACCGGGCCGGCGCGCGCGACGCGTTGCTCCGCCGTCAATTCCTCTTCCAGGAGCCGGTACTGCGAGCGCAGGCGGTCCTCCAGGTGCTCGAGCTCTCGGAGCTGTCGCCGCTTGTCGTCGAGCGCCAGCTTGCGCAGGCGGATCAGGCTGTCCAGGGCCTTCATCGCGGTT
Source organism: Alphaproteobacteria bacterium (assembly GCA_036445355.1). GTDB lineage: Bacteria > Pseudomonadota > Alphaproteobacteria > UBA6615 > UBA6615 > JAZFQY01. Next base: position 226 of record JAZFQY010000137.1, on the reverse strand, counting down.
CAGTCGCCGGCTCGGGGCCGGCATCGGCCGGCTGCGGGTCGGTACCCGCGCCGTCGTCCGAAGCAGGCATGCCCAGGATCTGGCCCAGCTGGGCGTAGCCGTCCTCGAGGCTGCAACTCTCGTCCTTGTCCTGGCCGAGAAAGGCCTCGAGGTCGGGGTAGAGGCGGATCGCCTCGTCGACCTCCGGGTTACTGCCCTCGCGGTAGGCGCCGATCCGGATCAGCTC
>JAZFQY010000136.1:0-8812 GCA_036445355.1 Alphaproteobacteria bacterium | reverse complement strand
GGTGACGGTCCTCGCCACGGCACTCGACACCGGCGGCGAGGCATTCCGCGCCAACGCCGCCGCCATGCGCGCGCTGGTCGCCGACCTCGAGGCGCAGGTCGCGCGCGTGGCCGAGGGCGGCGGCAAGCGTGCCCGGGCACGCCACCTCAAACGCGGCAAGCTCCTGCCGCGCGAACGCCTGCGCCTGCTGCTCGATGCCGGCGCGCCCTTCCTGGAGCTGAGCCAACTGGCGGGCCACGGCCTCTACGAGGACGAAGTGCCCGCCGGTGGCGTTATCACCGGCATCGGCCGCATCGAGGGTCGGGAGTGCGTCGTCGTCGTCAACGACGCCACGGTCAAGGGCGGCACCTACTATCCGATCACGGTCAAAAAGCACCTGCGCGCCCAGGAGGTGGCGCGGGAGAACAACCTGCCCTGCATCTATCTGGTCGATTCCGGCGGCGCCTACCTTCCGCACCAGGACGAGGTGTTCCCCGATCGCGACCATTTCGGGCGCATCTTCTACAACCAGGCGACCCTGTCGGCGGCCGGCATCCCCCAGATCGCCGTGGTGATGGGCTCGTGCACCGCCGGCGGCGCCTACGTCCCGGCGATGTCAGACGAATGCATCATCGTCGCCGGCGAGGGCACGATCTTCATCGGCGGCCCGCCCCTGGTGAAGGCGGCGACGGGCGAGGTGGTGTCGGCGGAGGAGTTGGGCGGCGCCGAGGTCCATTCCCGCATCTCCGGCGTCACCGACCATATGGCTCGGGACGACGCCCATGCGCTGGCCCTCGCCCGGCGCATCGTCGCCAACCTCAACCGGCCGAAGGCCGTTGCACTGGAGGTGACCGAGCCCGAGGAGCCGAATTACCCGGCCGACGAGCTCTACGGCGCTGTCCCCGTCGACTGGCGCCGGCCCTACGATGTGCGCGAGGTGATCGCGCGTATCGTCGACCGCAGCCGCTTCGACGAGTTCAAATCGCTCTACGGCACCACGCTTGTCACCGGCTTCGCCCGCATCTGGGGCTATCCCGTGGGCATCGTCGCCAACAACGGCATCCTGTTCTCGGAATCGGCGCTCAAGGGCGCGCACTTCATCGAGTTGTGCTGCCAGCGCGGCGTGCCGCTCATCTTCCTGCAGAACGTCACCGGGTTCATGGTGGGGCAGAAATACGAGGCCGGCGGCATCGCCAAGGACGGCGCCAAGCTGGTGACGGCGGTGGCCTGCGCGCAGGTGCCGAAATTCACCATCATCACCGGCGGCAGCTTCGGTGCCGGAAATTACGGCATGTGCGGACGCGCCTACGCGCCGCGCCTGCTATGGATGTGGCCCAACGCGCGCATCTCGGTCATGGGCGGCGAGCAGGCGGCGAACGTGCTGGCGACCGTGCGCCGCGACGGGCTGGAGGCGCGCGGGCAGAGCTGGAGCGCAGAAGAGGAGGAGGCGTTCAAGGCCCCGATCCGCGACCAGTACGAGACCCAGGGCCATCCCTATTATGCCAGTGCGCGGCTGTGGGACGACGGCGTCATCGATCCCGCCGACACGCGGCGAGTGCTGGGCCTCGCCATCTCCGCCGCCCTGAACGCGTCGGTTGCGCCCACGCGCTTCGGCGTCTTCCGCATGTGAGGGCCAAGGGATGGGCGAAGCGCGGCGCATGTTCGAGACCCTGTTGATCGCCAACCGGGGAGAGATCGCCTGCCGCGTCTTGCGCACGGCGCGGCGGCTGGGCGTGCGCACGGTCGCCGTCTATTCCGATGCCGACGAGGGCGCGCTTCATGTGCAGATGGCGGACGACGCGGTGCGCATAGGGCCGGCACCGGCGCGCGACAGCTATCTCGAAATTGACGCCATTCTCGCCGCCGCGCGGCGGAGCGGGGCGCAGGCGGTGCATCCCGGCTACGGCTTCCTGGCCGAGAACGCCGACTTCGCCGCCGCCTGCGCCGAGGCGGGGCTGGTCTTCGTCGGCCCGCCGGCGGCGGTCATCCGCGCCATGGGCGACAAGGCCGCCGCCAAGGCGACCATGGAAAAGGCCGGCGTGCCCGTGCTGCGCGGCGCGCACGACACCGGCCAGTCGGCCAAGGCGCTCGCAGCGGCGGCGGCGAAGATCGGCTTTCCGGTGCTCATCAAGCCGGTCGCCGGCGGCGGTGGCAAGGGCATGCGCGTGGTCGAGAGCGCCAAGGATTTCGCCGCCGCCCTCGCCGCCGCCAAGCGCGAGGCGGCCGGCGCCTTCGGCGACGAGCGGGTGCTGCTCGAGGCCTATCTGGAGCGGCCACGCCACGTCGAGGTCCAGGTCTTCGCCGACAGCCACGGCAATGTGGTGCACATGTTCGAGCGCGACTGCTCCCTCCAGCGCCGGCACCAGAAAGTGGTGGAGGAGGCGCCGGCCCCCGGCCTCGCGGTGGAACTACGGACGGCGATGGCGGCGGCCGCAGTCGCGGCCGCCCGCGCCGTCGGCTATGTCGGCGCCGGCACGGTGGAGTTCCTGCTCGATCGCGACGGCCGCTTCACCTTCATGGAGATGAACACCCGCCTGCAGGTGGAGCATGCCGTTACCGAGATGATTACCGGGCAGGACCTGGTGGAATGGCAGCTCCGGGTGGCCGCCGGCGAGCCCCTGCCGTGTGCGCAGGACGCGCTGGCGATCGCCGGCCACGCCATCGAGGTGCGGCTCTATGCCGAGGATCCGGCCCGTGACTTCCTGCCGGCGAGCGGGCGCATCGCCCACTGGCGGCCGCCACCGGAGGGGCCGCAGGTGCGCATAGATTCCGGCGTGCGCATGGGCGACACCGTCGGCGTTCACTACGACCCCCTGCTGGCCAAGTTGATCGCCTGGGGTGAGGACCGGGCGCAGGCGCTCATGCGCCTGCGTTGGGCGCTGGACGAAACCCGGATCGCCGGACCGGTCACCAATCTCGATTTCCTGGCGGCGATCGCGGGCCACCCGGCCTTCGCCGCCGGCGAGGTAGACACCGGCTTCGTCGATCGCCACAGGACGGAGCTGGTCCGCCCGCCCGGCGCCGCCGGCGACACGGTGCTGGCCGTCGCCGCCCTGGGCGTGGTGCTGCACCGCATGCGCGCGGCGGCGCGGCGGGCCCGCCGTTCGGCCGAGCCAGGTTCGCCGTGGGACACCTGCGACGGCTGGCGGCTCAACCAGGCCGGCGGGCACGAGTTGTGCTTCCGCGACGGCGAGGAGGAGGTGACCGTCGTCGCCCGCCCGATGGGCGACACCATTGAGCTCGACCTCCCCGGCGGCCGCCGGGTCGCCCGTGCGGCCCTGGACCCGGCGGGCGATATCGATGCCGAGATCGACGGAAGGCGTTTCACGGCCGCCGTGGTCACGGTCGGGGACGATGTGTCGGTCTTCGCCCCCGGCTTGCGCCATCGCCTGACTCTGGTCGATCCCCTGGCCCATGCCGCCGAACGCGAGGCCGGCGCCGGCGAGCTGACGGCGCCCATGCCGGGCCGGGTCATCGCGGTCGAGGTAGCGGCCGGGGACGCGGTGCGCCGCGGCCAGACACTGATCGTGCTCGAGGCGATGAAGATGGAGCACGCCATCACCGCGCCCGCCGACGGCGCCGTCGCCACCATCCATCACCGCGTCGGCGACCAAGTCGAGGAGGGCGCGGAGCTGATAAGGCTCACCGCCGGGGCGGAGGCCTAGGAAAGTGACACGGGTGAAAATTGTCGAGGTGGGACCGCGCGACGGTCTGCAGAACGAGGCCCGGTCGGTGCCGGCCGCCGTCAAGATCGAGCTCATCGACCGGCTGGCCGCGGCGGGGCTGCCGTCGGTGGAGGCGGGGGCCTTCGTGTCGCCGAAATGGGTGCCGCAGATGGCCGACAGCGACGCGGTGCTCGCTGGCATCGCGCGCAGGCAAGGCATCGCCTACCCGGTCCTGGTCCCCAACATGCAGGGCTACGCGCGCGCCCGCGCCGCCGACGCGAAGGAGATCGCCGTCTTCGCCGCCGCCTCGGAGACCTTCAGCCGGCGCAACGTCAACTGCTCGATCGCCGAGAGCCTGGAGCGATTCCGGCCGGTCGCGGAGGCGGCGGAGCGCGACGGCGTGGCCGTACGCGGCTACGTCTCCTGCGTGCTCGGCTGTCCCTACGAGGGCGAGGTGGCGACGGCCGCCGTGGTCGAGGTGGCGCAGGGGCTCATCGCCCTCGGCTGCACCGAGGTCAGCCTGGGCGACACCATCGGCGTCGGCACGCCCATCAAGGCACGGGCCATGGTCGAGGCGGTCGCCGGCGTCGTCGGCCTCGACCGGGTCGCGGTTCATTTCCACGACACCTACGGCCAGGCCCTGGCCAACATCCTCGCCTGCCTCGAGGCCGGCGTCGCCACGGTGGACAGCGCCGTCGCCGGCCTCGGCGGCTGCCCCTATGCGCCGGGGGCGGCGGGCAACGTTGCTACCGAGGACGTGCTCTACATGTTCGCCGGCATGGGGCTGGAGACCGGGGTCGATTTCGACGCGGTGGCCGCCGCCGGGCGCTTCATCTGCGATGCGCTGGGCCGCCCCCCGGCCTCGAAGGTGGCTCAGGCCCTGGTCGGCAAGGGTGCCCGGCCTTAAACGGATTGGTAACCGAGAGCGCATAGAACCGTCGTTTCCACCACTGCATGTCGCGCGTTCGAGGCCACCGGAGCTCCGCCATTGTCCCTTTCGCTGGGGGAACTTTGCTTCCTGGTCGTCGACGACAACGATTACGTTCGTCGCCTGCTGCGCCGCGTCTTCGTGTCGTTTGGGGTCGGCAAGGTCGTCGAGGCCGAGGACGGGGAGGCGGGCTATGAGATCTTTCGCAGCGGCGCGTTCGACATCGTCTTCGCCGACTGGATGATGGAGCCGGTCGACGGGTTGACGTTGGTCAGGAACATCCGCAACAGGTCGGACAGCCCCGACGCCTGCGTGCCGATCATCATGGTCACGGCCTACACGGAACAGCAGCGCGTAGAGCAGGCACGCGACGCCGGCGTTAACGAGATCCTGGCCAAGCCGTTCACGATCAATGGCATCGTTTCGCGGCTGGAAGCGGTGATCGAACGGCCGCGGCCGTTCGTGCGCGTGGAGGGCTATTTCGGTCCCGACCGTCGGCGCAGGATCAACCTCGAGCATGACGGACCTGAGCGGCGCGCGAGCATGACCAGCGGCGGCCTCGAAAAGTCTCAGGATGAGGCGCTCAAATCGGTGAGCGCGCGGGTCGGCGCCATGAGCCGGCGCTGACGGCTCGGAGAAGACACGATACCGAGAGAGGTTCATGAGATGCCGGACAGATCCAACGGCCGGTACGAGGTCATCAACCCGCCAAATCGGCTGCGCGCCAAGGTCGGGTATGGCCACGGCATCGACCCGCGCGCGGCCTCGCGCGCCGAAGCCACGCTCGCGAAGGAGAAAACGCAGAGCGACGATTGGGCCAACGAGTATCTGGCCGCCATGCACGAGACCATAGACGCGCTCGATGGCCGCCGCGGCCAGCGCCAGGATCATATCGCCAAGCTGTTCCGGGTTAGCCACGAGCTGCGCGGCGTCGGCGGCACCGTCGGCTATCCCCTGGTGACCGGAATTTGCGCCAATCTATGCCGATATTTGGATGGGCTGCCCGCCTACGTGGACGCCGAAGGCGAGGTCCTTCGGGCCCACACCGATGCCCTCAGGGCCGTCATCCACAACAAGGTGGCCGGGGAGGGCGGTTCGACCGGTGCCGAGCTCGTGGCCGAGTTGCAGGCGCTGGTCGCGGACTAGGCGCGCCGTCGGCGTCGCATGGGCGCAACTCTGGACAGTTTGGCGCGCCTCTTGCCGGTGCTAGACTGGCCGGCGTGACCATCCACCTCGTCAAGCTGGCCGTCGGCATCGACAGCATCGACCATCTGGCCGCGGTGCAACGTCAACGCCTGCGCGACGCCGTCACGAGGGGCGAACGCCCGCGCCTTCGCCACGTCACCCGCACTACCCCGCGCCGTGGCGAGGAGATCCTTGACGGCGGCTCGATCTACTGGGTGATTCGCGGTGCCGTTCGCGCCCGGCAGCGCGTCGTCGGCATCGAGCCCGCGTTAGGCCGCGACGGCGTCGGCCGCTGCGCCCTGTTCCTGGGTCGCAAGCTTGTGTCGACCCTTCCCATGTCAAAGCGGGCGTTTCAAGGCTGGCGCTACCTCGCGCCCGCCGGCGCCCCGCCCGACGCCGCCGTTAAGGAGCGCGCGCTGCCGCCGAAGCTGGCGGCCGAGCTCAGGGAGCTGGGGCTGCTCTAGGCGAGGCGTCGTCAGTAGGTGGCGGTGGGAGACGGCGTCCCGTGGCCGGGACGAGAGTGGGCGATGGCCCGGCTCAGCAGCACCACCGGCACCACGCCGGCGGCGACAATGGCCAGCGCCGACGGCGCGGCCTGCCTGATCAACTCGTCCGAGGCGTACTGGTAAACCTGCGTCGCCAGGGTGTCGAAATTGAATGGCCGCAGGATGAGGGTCGCCGGCAGCTCTTTCATGCAGTCGACGAACACCAAAATTGCGGCGGTGAACAGGCCGCCGCGCATCAGCGGCAGGTGTACCCGGCGCAGGGTGCCGCCGAGGCCCTGCCCGAGACTGCGCGCGGCCATGTCCATGGTCGGCGTCACCTTCTCCAGGCTCGCCTCGAGCGCGCCAAAGGAGACGGCGAGGAAACGGGCGACATAGGCGAAGACCACCGCCACCACTGTGCCGCTCAATACCAGGCCGGTGGAGATGCCGAAGGTGGCGCGCATGGCCGCGTCGAGGGCGTTGTCGAAGGCGGCGAAGGGGATCAGCACGCCCAGCGCCAGAACCGCCCCGGGCACCGCGTAGCCGAGACTCGCCAGCCGGGTGGCGAGCTTGAGACCGGGTGCGCCACCGGCGAGGCGCAGACCGTAGGCGAGGAGCAGGCCCGCCGCCAGGGCCACCAGCGCCGCCAGGCTCGACAGCATGAGGCTGTTTCGGGCGGGGAGGAGAACGTCGGCCGCCGAGGTCTCGCCGACGGCGCCCAGGGTATGGCGCAACAGCACCAGCGCCGGCACGACGAAGCCGAGGCCGATCGGCGTCGCGCAGGCGAGCACGGCCAGGAGCCGCCGCCCCGGGGCCAGGCGGAAGGCGGGCAGGGGCCGGTAGCTGCCGCGCAGATCATGGAACTTTCGCCCCCGCCGCGCCGCCCGCTCCATTGCGATCAAGGCCAGCACCACGATCAGCATCACCGCAGCGATCTGCGCCGCACCGCCGACATTGTTCATGTGCAGCCAGACATGAAAGATGCCGGCGGTGAGGGTGCGGACGGCAAAGAAATCGACGGTGCCGAAGTCGTTGAGCGTCTCCATGAGGACGAGCGTAGTGCCGACGACGATCGCCGGCCGGGCCAGGGGCACGGCCAGAGTCATGAAACTCCGCCACGGGCCGCGGCCGAGGCTGCGGCCGGCCTCGAGCACGCCGACCGACTGCTCCAGGAAAGCCGCCCGCGCCAGCATGTAAACGTAGGGATAGAGCACCAGGGACATGACCGCGATGGCGCCGCCGAGGCTGCGGATCTCGGGGAACCAGTAGTCGCGCGGCGACTGCCAGCCGAACAGGCCGCGCAGTCCGCGCTGCACCGGTCCGGCGAACTCCAACAGGTCGGTGTAGACATAGGCCACGACATAGGCCGGGATCGCCATCGGCAGCAGCAGGCCCCACTCGAAGATGCGCCGACCGGGAAAGCGACACATGGTCACCAGCCACGCCGTGCCGACTCCGATCACGATGCTCGCGGCGCCAACCCCCAGCATCAAGAGGAAGGTCGTGACGACATAGGTGGGCAGGACGGTCGCGGCCAAGTGCGGCCAGATGTTCTCCGCCGGATTGAAGGCGAGCCACAGCACCGCGGCGAGGGGCGCGATCACGGCGGCGGCGACGGCGTAGGCGCCGACGCGCCACCCTAGTCCCGCCGCCATGCGCGGTAGTCGCACACGAGCGGGAGGCTCGTGGGTGATCGGTTCACTCACGGTCGTCGGCTGGCTGCGCCGCTCCCTACGGGCGCCTCGTGGCGAGTCAGCGGAGCGCCGGCGCTCAACCGTCGTAGTCGACCTCGTTCACCAGCCGGATCGCCGCCGGCCGATACGCGGCGACCTTCGCCAGATCGATGCCGTCGGCCAAGAAATCGCCAAGGTCGGTGAGCAGGTCCGACCACGGAACACCTTGGCGGATGGGATACTCGAAATTGCGCTCGGCGTACATCCGCTGCGCCGCTTCGCTGACCAGGAAACGCATCAGGCGCACGGCCTCGGCCCGGTTTGGGGCGCTCTGCGTCAGAGCCATGCCGCTTAGATTGACATGGGTGCCGCGATCGCCCTGGTTGGGAAAGACGACGTTCACCGCCCGCGCCCATTCGGCCTGCTCGGCATCCTGCAGCATGTTGCCGTAGTAGTAGCTGTTGCCGAGCGCCAGGTCGCAGAGGCCCTCCTTGATCGCCCGTACCTGGCTGCGGTCGTTGCCCTGGGGCCTGCGGGCGAGGTTGGCCTTCACGCCGGCGAGCCACCGCCTTGCCCCGTCCGCGCCGTGATGGGCGATCATTGCGGCGATTAGCCCGACCTGGTACTCATGGCCGCCGCTGCGGGTGCAGACCCGTCCTCGCCACTTGGGGTCGGCGAGGTCCTCGTAGCGCCGGATATCCCCGGGTGCGACCCGATCCTTGGCGGCGTAAATGACCCGCGCGCGCGTCGTCAGGCCGAACCAGTGGCCGTCCGAGTCGCGGTACTGGCGTGGAATGACTTCGTTCAGCATCGGATCCTCGACCGCCTGGGTCACTCCGGCCCCTTTGGCGTCGCTCAGGCGCCCGACATCGACGGTGAGGATGAGGTCGGCCGGGC
>JAZFQY010000135.1:0-3573 GCA_036445355.1 Alphaproteobacteria bacterium | reverse complement strand
GCCTACTTGACGTGTTAGCGGCACCCCGCCGGTTGCTGACCACGCGCATAAAAGTCCCTCCGATTTTATTTTCGCCCCGCTCGGAAGCAGACTAGTGCTGCACAAGTATCGCGCCGGCATTACTTGGGTCAACGAGATTTCCCCGACCGACCGATGCGCAACGTCGAGTGTGGCATTTTTGCAACAGAACGAGGGGACAAGTTTATTTAGGATTCAATCACATACAGGCGCGCCGCGCCGCCCTGAGTCGCCGGACTACGGCGCGGGTCGGGTCACGTCGCGACACCGCTGCACGCCCGGCCGCCGGCATGCCCGGCACGAATATTCGCCCCGTACGGGCAGGCTAGTGTGATTCACCTTCCGAAGTTCGGCATTATTATTGTGCGAACTTGCGAAGTTAAATCACATTTAGTTTCAGATAGTTAGTGTCCGTTTGAACCCGGAATTCGATCAATCGATATTCGGATACGGGGCACTGGCGCGTCGGTGCTCGCCGAGTCGGTGGCGCCATTCGTTAACGGCGGGGCAAGGATTCATGGATATTTTACCAGCTTCTGGTCGTGTCGCGGCGCCGGCGGCACCGACGCCCGCGCCGAGGGCGCCACGCCTGCCGGCGAGGTCCGCGGCGGCCGGCGCCCGGGAGTGGCCGTGTCATGCCCTATGTCGCCCGCGATCCAACCGGCCGCATCACCGCGGTCTATGACCGGCCGAACGAGTCGGCGGCGGAGCGCTGCCGCGTCGACGATCCGGACCTGCTGCACTTTCTCGGCGCCGGCGAGGAGGACACCGAGCCCCTGGGCGAGCTCGTCTCTTCGGACCTCGAGTTGATCCGCGTCGTCGAAGACCTGATCTTGCTGTTGATCGAAAAGCGCGTCGTGATGCTGACCGAGCTGCCGAAGGCGGCGCGGCACAAGCTGGCTCGCCGCCACGAGCTACGCAGCAAAATGTCCGATTACGTGATTTTCGAAACCGAGGCCGAGGAGGTCATACTACCGTGAGCGGCACGACCTCGAGTCGCGATTACGCGGGTCCCGTCCGCGTCTTGGTGCTGGTGGGGCTTCAATTATTTTTTCTTCCAAAGGCTCAATTTGTGCTATAGATTCAAATATTGAGACGGTTTCATCTGGGAACTGTCAGTAGACGATCCAGTGTTTCCAACGAAATACCTGGATTTCACATCCGCAAAAAATTCGGGAGTGGCCGCCTGGACTTAGGCTCGAGCAGAGGGCTGACCTGGAGGCCGTTATGAACCCGATTTCCCGGTTTTCCGTGGCTTGGAACCGAATATCCGCGTTGCGTGCGATGACCATCGCCGTCGCGGTGCTTGTGGGACTGACCCTGACCGCCCAAGGGGTGAGTGCCCAGAGCGCCACCATGCCCCGGGCGGAGGCGGTCAAGAGACTGGCCGAGACATATGGCGAGGCGCCCGTGGCCCTGGGGATCGCCAGCTTCGGCCTGGTGGTCGAGGTCTTCGCGACGGCGGACGGAGCGACCTGGACCATCATCGCAACCACGCCGGACCGCATGAGCCGGGTGATCGCGGCCGGCCGGGACTGGACGCCGATGCTGCCGACGACCGCCGCGGCCTTCAAGAAGGTCCGCGCGGTGGCGCCCATGGCCGAAGGAATTGGTCGGTAGGGGATTGGGCGAAAGGATCGTGCGTTGCCGGCCCGCCGGCCGTGCGCTTGTCAGGCGGCAGGCTCGCGCACCGGCGACGGGGCGCCAAGCCGGGCGCCCGCCCGGGCGCGGCAGGCGTCGCCGAAGGCGCGAAAGAGGGCGCTCGAGTACGGATGGTCGAGGGGGCGGTATTCCGGATGCCACTGCACGCCGATGGCGAAGGCGGGCGCATCGATCACCCGCACCGCCTCGACCACCCCGTCGTCGCTCAGCGCCTCGACTGCCAGGCGCTTGGCCGGCCGGTCGATGGCCTGGGCGTGCAGTGAGTTCACCATCAGCGACCCGGGGTCAACACCGACCTCGCGGGCCAGCGCCGCCAGCGCGCCGCCTTCGGTGAGCCGCACTGGGTGCATGGGCCCGTAACGCACCTCGACGTCGTCATGGCGCGGCATGCGGTGGTCGCGCTTGCCCGGCAACTCCTGCACGTTCTGGTGCAGGCTGCCGCCGAGGGCGACGTTGAGCTCCTGCACGCCGCGGCAGATGGCGAACAGCGGCAGCCCGGTCTCCAGTGCGAGGCGGATCAGCGGCAGGGTCGTGGCGTCGCGGTCCGGGTCGTGCTTGGTGTCGGGGCGGCTGGGCTCGCCGTCATAGTGGTGCGGCTCGACGTTGGACCGGCTGCCGGTCACCAGGAGGCCATCGAGGCGCTCGACCAGCGCCTGCAGGTGCAGCCGGCCGCCATTGCCGCCGTCGCCCAGCGCCGGCAGCAGCACCGGCAGGCCGCCGGCGGCGTCGGTGATCGCCGTCAGGTACTTCTCGCCGACGGTATGATAGGTGCCGGGCTCGGCCTGGCGCCGGCAGGCGGGCACACCGATCACCGGCGGCGCGTCGGGGGGCTGGCGGCGGCCGGTCAATTCCGCCCCTCGCGCAGGTTCGGGTCGACTATGCTGAACATTTCGTCATTCAGCTCGACGCCGAAACGCGGGTCCAAGAGCGCCACCTCGATGCGCTTGCCCTGGGCATCCATCACCGTCCACTTTACCAGGCGCAGGGGCCGGTCTTCCATGACCAAGGTCAGGGAGCCGGCGTCCGGATTGGCGGTGGTGACCACGGTGAGGCGGAGCGCGCTGTACCCGCGCTCGAAGCCGGTGATGACGAGCCCCTCGTCCAGGTCGATGGTCTCGCGCAGGAGAAAGGCGGCGGGCGTGCGCGAGATGGGGATGAAGGAGGTCTGCTTCAGCTTGCTGTCGTGATACATGACCCAGGGGGCGCTGGCGACCATCAGCACCGGCACCGGCGGGTCGTATTCGACGCGCATCTTGCCCGGCCGGGACAGATACATCTGGCCCTGGGCCATGCCGGTCTCGCCGATCTGCAAGAAGCGCGATTCGAAGGTGGTGACGTCGTTGAGATAGGCCTCGATGCGGCCGATGTCGGCGCGGTCGTCGGGGCTGAGCACGGCGGGCTCGACTGTGGCCGTCGGACCCGCCGCCGCCGGCAGGACCAGTGCGGCGAGCACCACTGCCAAGTACCTGATCATGGGCCCAAAGATGGGGTGGCGGGGCCCACATGTCGAGGCGCCATCGCGATGGGGATTCGCGCCCCGGCGGCCGGATGGCCTTATACCAAATCTCGGTAATAAGGACCCATTTCATGGGCGCAAATCGGTCCCTGCGGCCCGAATCTCGTACAGGGCCGCGGTGCGGCCTCGATCAATCACGATCCGCTCCAGCGAATTCGCTCATCTTCCAATTCACTCAAGAATCCTGTTCCATCAAGGCGTCAATCGGGGCCCAAGCATGAGGACCTTGGCCATGTTGAGCAGCACGATCGCTGGCAGCCTTCCGAAGCCGTCTTGGCTCGCCGAGCCCGAGAAACTCTGGGCGCCTTGGCGCTTGACGGGAGCCGACCTCGAACAGGCAAAAAAGGATGCCGCCCTTCTCTGGATCAAGGCACAGG
>JAZFQY010000134.1:0-4004 GCA_036445355.1 Alphaproteobacteria bacterium | reverse complement strand
GAGTGACGGCGATGGAGTCCGACGGCGACGACGCCTTCTCCCACGACGGCGTCGGCGGCATCCTGTGGCGCGCGGCACCAGTGGCGCGCCTCGCCGCCGGGCCGGAGCTGCTCAGGCCGGGCATTCACATCCTGCCCAGCGATCATCTGGATCCGGTCGAGCGCGAGCGCCTACGGCGGCGGCTGGTGCGCTGGCTCGAGGGGCACTTGCGCGGGGTGCTGGCGCCGCTGTTCGCGCTCACCGAGGCCGGCCTCGCCGGTGCCGCGCGCGGCCTCGCCTTCCAGATCGCCGAGGGCGCCGGATCGGTGGCGCGCGCCCAGGCGGCGGCGCAGGCCGAGGCGTTGGGTGCGCGTCAGCGTCGCGCCGTGGCCCGGCTTGGCGTGCGCCTCGGGGTGGAGACGATCTTCATGCCGGCGCTGTTGAAGGCGGCGCCGGTGCACCTGCGCGCGCAGCTGTCGGCGGCGCGGCTGGGCCTGCGGCCGGCGGTGGTGCCGGACGGCAGCCGTGTCTCGGTGCCCACCGACGCGGCGCTGCCGGCGGAGTTCTACGCCGCCGCCGGTTATCGCGCCGCCGGGCCGCTGGCGATCCGGGTCGACGTACTAGAGCGGCTGCTGGCCGGGCTCAGGCGGCAGGCGCGCGGCGGCCGCTTGGTGGCGCCGGCGGATCTGATCACCATGGTCGGCGCCAGGCTGGAGGACTTCGCAGCGCTGCTGCGGGCGTTCGGCTACGAGGCGGCGGTGGAGGCGGAGGGCGTCGTGGTCACGCCGCGGCGGCAGGCCAAGACCGCCGTCGGCAGGCGCCGCCCCAAATCGAGCGCCAGGGCCGGGCCGAAGACGGCCGGTGACGGCCGGCGGAGCGAATCGCCCTTCGCCGGGCTCAAGGACCTGCCGCTGAAGGATCTGCCGCTCAAGGGCGGCGCGCCGAGACCGACGGCCGGACCGAAGAAATAGGCGCCTTGGCGTGGCGGAGGACCCCCTGCGGCTCGACAAATGGTTGTGGTACGCGCGCTTCTGCAAGAGCCGCAGCCTGGCGAGCAAGCTGTGCAAATCCGGTCGCGTGCGCGTCAACCGACAGCCCGTCGAGAAGCCTCATTACGAAATCAAGCCGGGCGACGTGCTGACCTTTCCCCTGGGACATTGGGTGCGGGTGATCGAGGTCGCCGCCCTTGGCAAGCGCCGGGGGCCGGCGGCGGAGGCGCGGGCACTCTATTCCGACCTGGCGCCGCCGCCCGTGCGCGACCCGGCGTCGCCCAGGCTCATCACTTCGGGACGGCGGCCGCCGGGCAGCGGTCGCCCCACCAAGCGCCAGCGCCGCGACGTCGAGCGCTTGATTGGCAGTGGCGCGGATGCAGATGAGAGCTAGAGCCTTCTCCAGTCATATTGACGCAATTCTGTTGTGCCCGCGAGGCGGTAGGCCGCAAGGCGTCTGGCGAAGCGCGATGCGGGGCATCGGGCGAGGCAGACAACGCAGCGGCTGCCCCTCGCGGGACAACCCGGAGGGACAGGCCAATTTGGGCCAGGGCGGCGTCAAGCACCTTGGGCGTAGCCATGGCTACGCCCTGCGGCACTTTCCTGGCCCTGACTCAATATGGCTCTGTCAGAATGGGTCAATATGACCGGAATAGGCTATAGAGCCTTATCCGGCGCGCACTCGCCTTCAGGTAGGGGGTGGGCGGGCCACCGACTTACGGTCGCGCCGCGTTGCGCTCCAGCCATGTGCTCAACTTGACCGCGGCCTCGGGCGACAGGTGCAGGCCCAGTTTCGAGCGACGCCAAAGAATGTCGTCGGCCGTTCGTGCCCATTCCCGATCGACCAGATACCCGACCTCGGCCTCGTACAGGCCGCCGCCGAAATGGGCGCCGAGACCACGCATATCGCGCACATCCGACAGCAGGCGCTCGATCCGAGTGCCGTAGGCGCGCGCATAGCGCCGGGCTAGATTGGGGGGCAGCCATGGCCAGCGCCGGGTCACGGTGCCGTGAAAGCGGTCGAAGTCGGCGTCCTTCATGTCGCCCCCCGGCAGCGGGGCGGTGCGGGTCCACGCCTGCTTGCGGAATTGCAGCGGGCGCGCCAGGTCCGTCAGCGCCTCCTCGGCCAGCCGACGGTAGGTAGTGATCTTACCGCCATGAACCGACAACAGTGGCGCGCCGGCAGCCAGGTCCATGTCCAGCAGGTATTCGCGGGACACGGCCGGCGCCTCGACCGCCGCGTCGCCGAACAGCGGTCTGATGCCGGAATAGGTCCAGACGACGTTGGCGGGGTCGATCGGCTGCGTGAAGTAGCGGCCGACCACTTGGCAGAGATAGTCGATCTCGTCCCGGGAAGTCTCCACCACCGCAGGATCGCCCGTGAATTCGACGTCGGTGGTGCCGATTAGGGAATAGTGCTCCTCAAAAGGCAACACGAAGACGACCCGGCCATCGCTGTTCTGCAAGAGATAGGCATGATCGCCGTCGTAGAGCCGCGGCACGACGATGTGGCTGCCCTTGATCAGGCGCATGGGGACGTTGCCAAGCCCCGCGCCATCCAGCCCTGCGGCGATCCGCGGCCCCCAGGCACCGGCGGCGTTGACCAGGGCGCGGGCGCGCACGGACTGTCGCCCGCCGCCGGGCGGCCGCAGGGTCACCGTCCAGCCCTCGGTGTCGCGCGCCGCCGATTCGTACCGTGTCCGGGTCCGGATCTGCGCACCGCGCTCGGCCGCGTCGAGCGCGCTGAGTACCACCAGCCTGGCGTCATCCACCCGGCAGTCGAAAAACTCGAAGCCGGTGCCCAAGCCGGGGACAAGGGGCGCGCCGGCGGGGTGGCTGCCGAGATCGATCGCGCCGGAGCCGGGCAGGAGCCGGCGCCCGCCGATATGGTCATAGATGAAGAGGCCCATCCGCAGCAGCCACGCAGGCCGCTGGTCCCCGGCCCAAGGCAGCACGAAGCGCAGCGGCCGCACGATATGGGGCGCGGCGCGCAGCAGGACCTCGCGCTCGATCAGGGCCTTGCGAACCAGGGTGAAGCGATACTGCTCCAAATAGCGCAGGCCGCCATGGATCAGCTTGCTGCTGGCGGACGAAGTGGCGCTGGCGAGATCGTCCCGCTCGCACAGCAGCACCGACAGGCCCCGCCCCGCCGCATCGCGGGCAATGCCGGCGCCGTTGATGCCGCCGCCGATAACAAGCAAGTCGTAGCTCTCAGTCTCGGCCACTCGCAGGTCCCATGGTCCGCGCCCGGTCATAAAGAGCCCGAACGGGCTAAATAATGCCTAAACCGTTTCCGCGGCACCGATGGCAAGATCCGGTCTTCACGGTTGAACCACGCGCAGAGCCGGGTTGACTCGCTTACGGCGCCGACCGGAATATTCGGCGCCCGCAGCATACGCCGACCAGGGGACCGATTGACCATCGCCCGCAACATCCTCGCCATCGACCAAGGCACCACCAGCACCCGCGCCATCGTCTTCGACGGCGAGGCCAGGCCGGCGGCCGCGGCGCAGAGGGAGCTGCCCCAGATCTACCCGAGCGGCGGTTGGGTCGAGCATGACCCGGAGGAGATTTGGCGGGCCACGCTCGAGGTGTGCCGGGCGGTTCTCGCCGATCCCGCCGGCGCCGGGGTCGCGGCCATCGGCATCACCAATCAGCGCGAGACCACGGTCGTCTGGGACCGCGAGACGGGCGTGCCCGTCTGCAACGCCATCGTCTGGCAAGACCGCCGCACCGCCGAGTGGTGCGCGCGACTGAAGCGGGCCGGCCATGAGGCCGAAGTCACGGAGCGCACCGGCCTTCTGCTCGATCCCTACTTCTCGGCCG
Source organism: Alphaproteobacteria bacterium (assembly GCA_036445355.1). Taxonomy (GTDB): domain Bacteria; phylum Pseudomonadota; class Alphaproteobacteria; order UBA6615; family UBA6615; genus JAZFQY01. The sequence goes on along the minus strand of JAZFQY010000134.1, from coordinate 210 downwards.
GCAAGATCGCCTGGATACTGGCGAACGTCGCCGGCGCCGGCGCCGCGGCCGAAAAGGGAAAGCTGGCGTTCGGTACGATCGATTGCTTCCTGCTCTGGCGCCTCACCGGCGGGCGCGTGCACGCCACCGACGCCACCAACGCCGCCCGGACCCTGCTGTTCAACATTCATACCCAGGAATGGGACCGGGACCTGCTCCGCCTGTTCGACA
>JAZFQY010000133.1:0-5849 GCA_036445355.1 Alphaproteobacteria bacterium | reverse complement strand
GTGCCGGCCAAGTGCCTGCGCGAGCTGAGGCAGGAGGAGCGGGACTACATCGTCAGCTCGCCCGCTCACTATCGCGATCTGGCGATGAGATATCTCGGCACGCGATAGATCTCGCCCGCATTAGGCCATTTCGGTATTTACCTTATGAGATTAAATAATTACAATAACTCATTGTAATCAATATGTGTTTTGAGGGCAAAGGCGGTCAAGACTCGGACAATGCGGCAATTTTCTAGATCCCGGAAGCGGCCTCGCCCGAACCGGAGTGCCGCCCGGCGTGCCAGGCCCACGCCGAGGCCACGATGTCGGCGATCTCGGTGTGCCGCGGGCGCCAGTCGAGGAGGCGCCGGGCCTCGGCGGCATCGGCGACCAGGACCGCCGGGTCGCCCGGGCGGCGCGGGCCCTCGCGCACTGGGATCTTGCGTCCGGCCGCCGCCTCGGCGGCGGCGAGGACCTGGCGCACCGAGAAGCCGCCGCCGGCACCGACATTGACCACGGCGCCCTCGCCGCCGGCCAGCAGGCGGTCGAGTGCCCCGACATGCGCCGCGGCCAGGTCGCTCACATGCACATAATCGCGGATTGCCGTGCCGTCGGGCGTCGCGTAGTCGGTGCCATGGATCTCGAAATTGGTCCGGGCGCCGAGCGCCGTCGTCAGGGCCAGGGGGATGGCGTGGGTCTCGGGCTCGTGCGCCTCGCCGATGCCTCCGGAGGCGTCGGCGCCGGCGGCGTTGAAGTAACGCAGGCTGACGGCCCGAAGCCCATGGGCGGCGGAGAAGTCGCCGATCATGCGCTCGATCATCAGCTTGCTGGCGCCGTAGGGATTGATCGGCCGCGTCGGATGGGTCTCGGGGATCGGCGTCGCCTCGGGCGTGCCATAGACCGCGGCGCTGCTCGAGAAGACGAGGCGTGCAAGTCCATGGGCGCGCATGGTCTCGAGCAGGCACAGGCTTCCGGCGACGTTGTTGCGGTAGTACTTGCCGGGATCCGCCACCGATTCACCGGCGGCGATATGGGCGGCGAAATGCATGAGCGCCGCCGGCCGGTAGCGGTCCATGACCGCGCCGAGCCGGGCGCCGTCGGCGATGTCGCCCTCTTCCAGCGGACCCCAGCGCACGGCCCAGGCGTGGCCGGCCTCGAGGCTGTCATAGGTCACGGGCAGGAAGCCGGCCTCGGCCAATGCCTTGCAGGCATGGCTGCCGATGTACCCGGCGCCGCCGGTGACCAGGATTCTTGCCCGTTCGTTCATGGCTGCCACAAATTTCACGTCGATGGCCGGGCCAAGCCGTGCCGGGCGCCGCCGCCAAGATGTCGCCGCTCCCGTCGCGACGGCGGGCGCGGCTACGGCAGCAGCGTAAAGAGAGGCAGGTCCCTGCTAACGATCACGGCGGCTGCGGCGATGGCCACGCCATAAGGTACCATTTCGTTGGTGACGAGGATGCGGGGCAGGGCGACCTGCTCGGGCGACGCGCGCAGTACCATCAGCGACAGGGTCAACCGGCGGACAATGATCAGCGAGACCGCCAGGCCGCCGCCACAAAGCCCGACGAAAAGCAGAAACTGGAGCAGGCCGTCGACACTCACCCACAGCGCGATCGCGGTCAGCAGCTTGGCATCGCCGGCGCCGAGGATGCGAAACCGGTAGGCCGCCACGCCGCCCGCGAAAACCAGCACCGCAGCGCCCAAATGGGACATCCAATCGATGCCGATGCCCAGTAGGTAGGCACTGGGAAAGAATAGCAGCGCCAGTATCACCGAGATCGCATTGGGGATGATGAACTTCCAAAGGTCATAGGCGGCGGCAAGGCCCAGCAGCAACGTCCACATCGCAAACACGGCATACAACGAATTCAGATAAATGCCGTCCATCTTGGATCTCTCGGATGGTCCTCTGTCCCAGCGTGCCCTACGGCTTCCGCGACGCCTCGGCGGCCCCCAGTTCCTTGATATTGTTCAAGTAGTTGAGGTTTTTCCAGGCCGTGCTGTTGAAGGCCGGATCCGTCTCCATGGCCTGGAGGAAATAGGCCTCGGCGGCGTCGTAATCACCCCGCAGCAACGCGATGAAGCCGACATTGTTGAGGACCCTTGCCTTGTCGTGCTCGGGCACGCCGGAGAGCGCGTGGGCATAGTTTCCCTGCCAGGCCACCGCCAGGCGCAGGTTGGCCCGCGCCAGCTCGAACCCGGAGTCGAGACGCAGTGCGGCGTCGAGGTCCTCGACCGCCCCTTCGAGCTCGCCCTGCATGATGCGCGAAAAGCCGCGGTTGTTGTACAGGAACGCGGTCTTGGGCCTAGCCTCGATCGCCTTGCCGTAGGCGGAGGCCGCCTTGCCCCAGTCGCGGTGCAGATCGTAATAGAAACCGAGGCCGTTCCACGCCCGCCACAGACTCTCATCCGCCGCCAATGCGCCGCGCAGGACCTCGTAGGCCGCCTCCTGCTGGCCAAGGCGGAGCAGGGCGATGCCGCGCCCCTGCATGGCCCGGGCGCGGTATTCCGGTATATCGATCAGCTCGTCGAAGTCCGTCGCCGCCCGATCCGCCGCGCCGCTGGCGAGTCGAAGCTCGGCGACGGCGAACTTGACGCGCGGGTCGTCCGGCGTGGCGCGGACGAGGCGCTCCAACATCTTCTTCGCGTCGTCGATACGCTCTTCGGCCAGCGCATTCTCCGCCAGCTCGATCGTCACCGGGGCAGTGTCGTCGACGAGGCGCGCCTCGGGCAGCTGCAGCGGCTCGTCATCCGGGGTGGCGCAGGCGGCGGCGAACGCCGCCACGCCCGCCAGAACGAGGCCGCACCGGAAGAGGTGTGCCGTCCGCGCGCCCGAAAGCCGGCTCAGCATCGAGGCCCGGCCTCGGTGACAGGCGCGATCCCCCATGGCGACACCCGGCGCGGCGGTCTCAATAACCACGATCTTGGAAAGATGGCACATGTGACGGCCTTGCGGTTTCCCTCGGCCAGGCGTGCGGTCCGTCGCAACGTGGGCGCATCACCATGGCCAGACGGCGCCCCCCGAAGGCGCCACAATACCGCGCCCGGGGTCGACTCTAGCCGGCGCGCCCATTATCAGCGTTCAATTCGGCCATTTGGAGGTGGTAATCGAAATGCAACAGATCCGCACCGAGCACGATCTGAATGTCCGACTCCATGGTCTCGTCCAGCTCGATACCCACCTGGGCCGGCAGCAAGCGTGAGACATTCTCCGCCATGTCGCGCCAGCCGGTCCTGTAATAGACCGTGGTTTCGAAATGGCTGTAGTGATTGGCGTTGGTCAACCGGACGACGTCGATGCCGATCACATCCAGATATTCCCTCATCCGCGCCGCCATGCGCCGGCGCCCGGTGCCGTTGGTCACCTGCAGCACCGCGCCGCCGAGGTCCATGAGCAGCTCGGTATGCTCGTCATCGATTCCGATCGCGTCTTCCGTCAGCCGCTTGGTCGCGGGCTCCGCAAACCGCAGCGCGGTGAGTAGTGTCATCCGATCGTCCGCCGGGGACGCCGTGTCGGCGCCGGCATTTGTTCGGTCGTCGGTTGCGCCGTTTTCGAAACGCATAAGGGTCATCGTTCGGTCACTCGCCGGCCGCCGCAGCGCTGGCGCGTCGTCGCTTACACTCTTTTCGACCGCCAGCAGCGCCATCGTCTGGAAGGTGGCGGGCCGCCGCAGCGCCGGCGCGTCGTCGCTTACACTCTTTTCGACCGCCAGCAGGGCCATCGTCTGGAAGGTCGCGGGCCGCCGCAGCGCCGGCGCGTCGTCGCTAACTCTCTTTTCGACCGCCAGCAGGGCCATCGTGAGGAAGTTCGCCGGGCGCCGCAGCGCCGGCGCGTCGTCGCTTACACTCTTTTCGACCGCCAGCAGCGCCATCGTGCGGAAGGTCGCGGGCCGCCGCAGCGCCGGCGCGTGGTCGCTTGCACCCATTTCGACCGCCAGCAGGGCCATCGTGCGGAAGGTCGCCGGGCGCCGCAGCGCCGGTGCCTCGCCGCCGGCCGCCGACCGCGACAGGGGCGCAACGGCCAGAATCGCGACCGCCGGCTCTGTAGCGACGGGGCTCCCCCCGTCGGCACCGTCGTCTCGATTTGAATTGGCGCCGTAAGGTAATGTAGATGTGAGCGCCTGCTGCTTGGTTTCGTCGCCGACACCGTTGGTGCCACGGTCGCGAACCGCGTGGGTCCCGCGTGCCGGGCGTTGGGCGGCGGCGTTGGCGCCGTCGCGTTGCGTCGGCTCATGGGGCCGAACTCGATTCACCGGCGGCGCGAGCAGGGCGACCAAGACCGGCCGCGTCACTTGGCTCGACCGCCGCCTGACCACCATGGCTGGTCTTTCCTCTTGCATGGGCGCGCGTGCCGCGAAGGGCAATGTTGGCTCGTCCGCGGCGCGCGGCGGCGGCACCACCATTGCCGCGTCATGCTGCGACGCCGGGTGGGCGGCGCGCCTGGCCACGCGAACGGTCGGCCTTGCGCGCCTGGCGGGGATGGGCACAGCCTCGTCGGCAGGGTAATCCGGCGGCGAAGCTCCGTGCCGGCGGCGGATCGGAGCCGGCGCGACCGGCCTGTAGGCGACGGTCTCCGGCCGCGTGACCAGCGATTGCAGCGACGGCCGTACGCGCTCGATGTGCGGTCGGAACGTCGGCTCCTCGGCCTGTGCCAGTTCCGGCGCGGCGTTGGCGGCGGGCTTTGACTCGGTCAGCGCCGCGACCGCGGTCTGATGATTTGCTACGACGACCGCATTGTCATGCTCGGCATTGCTCGCTTCGCGCAGGAATGCCACGGCTAAGTCGTACTTACCCCGCAGCAGGTAGGAGTAGCCGATGTTGTTGAGCGTCTGCGCCGAGACCGGATTCATGTCCAGCGCCTGCTCGTAATAACGCTCCGACAGATCGAACCGACCGAGGCGGTCATAGGTGGCGGCCAAACCATTCAACACTTCGACGGATCGCGGCTCGCGGGTGAGTGCAATATGGAACTGATGTGCCGCCAGGCCGAACTGGCCAGTGACGAAATAGTTCTTGCCGAGAGCGTAGGACGAGGCAGCCATGTTGAGCTCGACGTTGTCGCCGATGCGCAGTACCGGCCGCATCGCGTCGCCGGCACAACCGCCGAGCACGATCGCCGCGGCGGCAACGACAAATCGCAATTTCGTCATCAGAACCATTTGCCTCTGTGTCCTGGATTGTCGGGACGGACCCACACCCGTCATTGGCCGGTGAGCGCCGGCAGCACCCGGCGGACAATGCCGATGATGCCCGGCAGCAGGACCACGGTGATCATAGCCGGCAGGATGCAGACAACCAGCGGGATTGACAATAAGACCGGAAGCATGTGCGCCTTCTCTTCGGCGCGCATCATGCGCTTGTCGCGCATTTCGTCGGCATGCACGCGTAGCGTCTGCGCGATGCTGGTTCCCAGAGCGTCCGACTGAATCAGTAGAGTCACGAACGAGCTGACTTCCGTAATGCCGACTCGGTGGCTGAAGTTGCGCAATGCGTCCTCACGGCTCTTGCCGGCTCGCAACTCCAACGCCACCATTGCGAAATGCCAGGCCACGACGGGGTGGGCGCGCTCCAACTGCGTGCCGACGCGATTGAATGCCGCGTCGAAGCCGAGGCCGGCCTCGACGCAGACCACCAACATGTCAAGGGAGTCCGGAAACCCTTCCTGTACCGCGCGCTGACGCAAGTAGATCTTGTATTTGATGATCAGCATCGGCGCATAAAGGCCGGTCACGGCCGCAATAATTGCCGTGATCATGATGTTTTCGACCGGCACGTTCTCGGTGATAAATGGCGACACGGCAAGATAGGCCGCCGGTAGTATCATGGTCAGGAGCACGCGCACGACGACGTAATAGCGCGGTGCCGCCGGG
>JAZFQY010000132.1:0-5131 GCA_036445355.1 Alphaproteobacteria bacterium | reverse complement strand
CCGCCGCAGGATTACGACTTTCTCACCGAGCATGGCGTCGCCGCCGTTTACGGCCCTGGCACCAACATTCCCCACGCGGCAAGCGAGATCGTGGGCCTGATCCGCCGCCGTAATCAGCATGCAGCTTGATCTCATGAATGAGCAAAACGACCAGCCGGCCAGCGGTGCCAACTGGACCGTAGGAAGCGTCGCGTTGTTGAGCTTCGGCTGGCTTGCCGCCTACACCTGGTGGGTCGAGGGCGTGCTCGGTTTCAACAACCTGCCGCAAATGCTGCCGCACGAGATCGGCGCCCTGATTGCCGGCGCGACGGCGCCCCTGGCGCTGTTGTGGGCGCTGGCGGCGATCCTGCATGTGTGGGGCCGCGGCCCGTGGGCGATGCGCATGCTGACCGAGCAGAGCGGCGGGCTGGCGGTGCCGCTCGCCGGCGTCGACCGCCGCGGGGCGTCCCTGGGCGCCGAGCTCGAGGGCCAGGCCGAGCATTTGGAGCGTGCGGCGAGCGACACCCTCGCCCGCATGGACGGCATCACGGCCGCGTTCTCCGAGCAGGCCGAGAATCTGACGCGTTCGGCCGATGCCGCTGCCGGCCGGGTCAGCCACGGCGGCGAGGCGCTGCGCGCCCAGGCTGAGTCCCTGTCGGCCACGGTGAACCGAATGACCTCGCGGCTCGACGCCATGCGCCAGACGGGCGACGACCAGGCCAAGGCGCTGCAGGACGCCGCCAGCACCGCCGACGACCGCGCCGAGGCCTATGTCACGCGGCTGCTGGAGCATGGCGCCGGCGTGCAGAGGGCGATCGAGGAGGCCGGCAACGCCGCCGCCCAAAGGCTGGAACGGGCCATCGGCGGCTTCGCCGAGCGGGCGGCCGAAATCGCCGCCAGCTCCGAGTCTGTCGGCACCGCGGCGGCGCAGCAGTTGGAGCGCATCGCCGGCAGCCTCTCGGCCCAGGCCGGCGCCCTGAGCGCCACGGCCGAGGACGCCGTCGTGCGCGTCGCCGATGTGGCCGAGGTGCTGCATGCACGCGTCGACGCCCTGGCCTCCGCCGGCGACAAGGCCGGCGTACAGGCACGGCGCCTGCACGACGAGCTCGGCAATCAGATCTCGGCACTCAACCGTTCCGCCGAGGCGGCGCGGATAGAAGGCGAAAGCATCGCCGCCATGCTGCACGACCAGTCCGTGGGCCTCGGTGACGTCGCCGACAAGACCGCCGACACGGCGCGGTCGGTGCGCGAGGCGCTGGCCGAGCATGACGGTGCGCTGACCACGACTTTCCTCAAGGCGGAGGAGCGGGCGAGCCGCGCCCGCGCCCTCCTCGACCAGCAGCAGGCCGAGCTCGCCGACGTCATCGGCCAGGCCGAGGCCCGCTTCACTGCCGTCTCCGAGACCCTGGCCGAGCGCGGCCAGGAGGTCGCGTCGGCGACGGAGGCGACCACGGAACAGTTGCGCCGGGCGCGCCATGAGATCACCGAGCAGGGTAATCTGGTGCGCCAAAACACCGACGAGGCCTTGCGCCGCACGGGGGCGGCACGCGAGGCCCTGAACGCCCAGGTCGACTCCGTGCGCACCGCCGCCGAGGCGGCGGTCGCCGCCACCCAGAGCAGCCGCGGCGAACTGCAGCAGCAGGTGCGCATCCTGTCCGCCGCGGCGGCCGGCGCCGAGGAGCGGACCGAATCCCTGGGCGAATCCCTGGCGCAGGGGGTCGAGGAGTTCTCGCGCGCCGTCGAACGGCGAATCGAGCGCCTGACCCAGGCGCGCCAGGCGCTGGGCCAGCAGGCGAGCGACCTTGGCGCATCCATGCAGGAAGCCGGCGGAGCCGTCGCCGCCACCACGGCCGACCTGCAGCGACAGCGCGAGCACATGGCGGCGGCCGTCGCCCAGATGCGCGAGCTGTCGGAGCAGTCGGGCGAGGCGCTCAAGTCTCAGAGCCGCGTCGCAGCCATCACCGTCGACAGCGTGTCGGTGAAGCTGAAACAGCTCGACAGCGAACTGGCGGCCCATGTGGGGCACCTGGAGCAGACCCTGCGCCAGGCCCAGCCCCTGGCCGAGAATCTGGGCTCCCATGCCGAGGCCTTGAGCCAGGCGGCCGCCGCCGCCGGGACCCAGGCCGAGGCCATGCGCGCGGCGGAGTACGAGGTGCGCGGCGGTACGTTCCTGCGCAGCGCCAACGTGTTGATGGCGGACCTCAACGCCACCGGTGCCGAGCTTGACCGCATCCTCGAGGACGGCGTCCCGGGCGACATCTGGAAGCAGTTCACCGCCGGCGACCGGGGCGCCGTGGTGCGCCACCTCGCCGATCGCATCAAGGACCAGGAGCTGCTCACCGATCTCAGCAACCGCTTCCGGGACGAGGAACCGTTCCGCCGCCATGCCACCCGCTTCATGTCCCAGTTCGAGCGCCTGCTGAACCAGGCCGGGCAGAACGACCCCGAGGAGCTGTTTTCGGTGAGCCTGCTCACCGCCGATGTGGGGAAGATCTACCTGGCGCTGTCAAAGGCGACCGAACGTCTGTAAAGGGCCTGTCACGATCGCATAGGCGCCGAGGCCGGCCAGCACCGCCGCTGCCAAGGGCCGGCGCGCGCTCCGCCCCCCGATCCAGATCAAGACCGCCCCGCCCGCCGGGCGCAACCAGCCGTCCGCGGCGAGGAGCGCGGCCGTACCGACACCGAGCCCGGCGCCGCGACCGCCACGCCCAGCACCAGCCCGGGCACGAACCACGTCATGTTTGCTTTTTCGAACGAAAGGTTATTTCGTCCGTGACCTAACGTTCAAATGACTTGTTGCATAATTCCCTATAATATAGGGCATGATTACCCCATTCGCTTTCCAAAGGACAACTCGTTGACCGAAATGACCGAGTCGCCGGTGGAGGAGCTGGACCGGGTCGGCTGGCGCATCCTGCAGGCGCTGGAGGCGGACGCCCGCCTGTCCTTCGCCAGGCTCGCCCGGCGCGTCGGCCTGTCGCCGCCGGCCGTGGCCGAGCGGGTGCGGCGCATGGAGGAGCTGGGGCTGATCACCGCCTACCGCGCCGTGCCCGACCGCGCCCGCCTCGGGCGCCCGATCCTCGCCTTCATGCGCGTGACCACGCCGGGCGAGACATTCCCGCGCCTGATCGCCCTGGCCCGGCGCCTGGATACGGTCGTCGAGTGCCACCACGTCACCGGCGACGACTGCTTCGTGGTCAAGCTGGCGGTGGCCTCGGTCGGCGAGCTCGAGGAGACCATCGCCCGCTTCCGCCGCCTGGGCCAGACCACGACCGCGGTCGTCCTGTCGACGCCGGTGGCCGGCAAGCCAGTGCGGCCGGCGCGCCAGCCGCTGCCCGTCAGATGACGCAAAGCACACGGCCGCCGGTCATGGCCACCAGCTCCTCAGGCGTGAGCCTGAACACCGCCCTGGGCGTGCCGGCGGCGGCCCAGATCTCGCTATGGGCCAGCAAGTCCTCGTCGATCACCGCCGTGAGGGCGCGCGTATGGCCGAGGGGCGGCACGCCGCCGATGGCGAAGCCGGTCGCTGCGCGCACGGAATCGGCGTCGGCCCGCTCCAGGCGGACGCCGAGACGGCGGCCGAGGCGCCGCTCGTGCACCCGATTGGCGCCGCTGGCGATGACCAGCACCGGCTCGCCGCCCTCGCCGCGGAAGACCAGGGACTTGGCGATCTGGGCGACCGCGCAGCCGCAGGCCTGGGCGGCCTCCTCGGCCGTGCGCGTGCTTGCCGGCATTTCCACCACCCGGTTGCTGAAACCGGCAGCGGCGAGCGCGTCCTGAACCCTCTGGGCACGTCCGGGCAGGGCCATGTTCGCCCGACTCCTCGCTTGAATCTTAACAGCTTAGGGGTCGGGGCACATGCGGGCAGGGCCGGCGGCCTCCAGGTGGCTGGCGAGTGGACGGGCCGGCTTGCCGGCCGCATGGGCCTGGGTTAGAGTCCTTGCTAATTCGCCGCCCGCCCCGGTAGCAATGGGGCGGAGGCGTGTCGCCGGCGAGCGGCCGCCAGATCGAGCCGTACCGACGCCAAGCAAAGGCGGGACGGGCTCAAGGGGTCTGCCGGTCGGCCGGCGTATAGGTCAACGTATCGGCACGACGCCGATCTTCAACGGGAGGAAGAGTACCCATGTCCCTCATCCAAAAAGTTGCCTTCGCCACCGTGGCGGCGGCCCTTCTGGCCCCGGCCACCAGTCCGCCGGCCGCCGCCGAGGAAGTTACGATCAATGTTTGGTCGCGTCAGGACGTATCGGGTCCTTTGCGCGGCGGCAACCTGATCACGGCGGCGACCAGGTTGAACAAGGCTCTCGAGGAAGAAGGGTCCGATACCCGTGTCACGGTGCTCATGCGGCAGGGCCCCGCATCGGGATTCGACGATGACGCGCTCCAACTCTTGAAGGTGTTCGGCATCGGCAAGGGTCCGGACGTCTTTGTCGCGGCGCATGAATGGACCTGCGCCTTCGCCAATGACGGCTTTGCCCTCAACCTGGAAACAGCCATCGCCAAGTATCCTGAGCACTTCGACGACATCATCCCCAGCCTGTGGAATTCGACGAAGTGCGGCGGGCAGCGCTTTGCAGTGCCGCAAGACGCCGAGGCCCGCATGTTCTTCTACAACAAGAAACTCATGCGCGAGGCGGGCTACGACGATGCGTTCATCGACGGCCTGCCGGACCGGGTGCTCGCCGGCGAGGTGACGCTGGACGGCATTTCCGATATCGCCAAGAAAGTCGTCGACAATTCGCAGGCCGAGTACGGCATCTTGCACCGCCCGAGCAAGGGGCCCGACTACTTGATGATCTTCAACTCCTACGGCAGCAGCTTCCAGGATGACCAGTCCGGCAATCTGCTGCTGGAACGCGAGAAGTTGGAAGGGGCCTATGGCTGGTTCGCGCGAAACGTGAAGAACGGGGTTACGCCGGCGAACAATACGGCGATGGAGTGGGGCGCCATTCGCAAGAACTTCTATTCCGACAACAATGCGGCATTCTGGATGTACGGCATCTGGGACCTGGGTAGCGAGGCGTTCCCATCATTTGGAGTGCCCAGCGAAGAAAGTGCGTTCTTCAAGGATTGGGGCTGGACCGCCGCGCCGCCCGTCGAGGAGGGAGGCGAGCCGGGCAGCCTCACCCACCCGATCGTCTACATCGTCAGCGGC
>JAZFQY010000131.1:0-3435 GCA_036445355.1 Alphaproteobacteria bacterium | reverse complement strand
GCGAACACGGCCTCCTCCAGGACCGCCTGAACCGACGGTCCATTGTCCTGGCGCTGCCAGCCGACGAACGGCCCGCCGTCATACTCGATGGTGAGCTTGTATCGCGTCATGTGGCGCGCTGGCACATTTTGTTGATCCTGTGTCTCTGCGCCGCTGCGGCTAATCGTCATTTTTCGGTGCTGCAAGCAGCACACCCTTGGCTAGGGAATAACCGCGCAGGAATTCGGCCGCCGCCATAACCCGCTTACCGCCGCGTTGCAGCCGGGTGAGCCGGAGTGCGCCCTCGCCGCAGGCAACGGTGAGCCTGCCCTCGAGCACGGCGCCCGGAGCGCCGGCGCCCGCCACCGCGTCGGCCGCCAAAACCTTGATGTGCTCGCCGGCGTGGTCGAAATAGGCGCCCGGCCAGGGCGCGAAGGCGCGCACCAGGCGCGCGAGCTCCGCCGCCGGGCGCGTCCAGTCGAGCCGGCCCTCCGCGCGCGCGAGCTTGGGCGCGTGGGTCACGCCCGCATCGGGCTGCGGCGTCGGCGCCAGCGTTCCCGCCGCCAGCCGCGCCAATGCCTCGACGATCAGGCGCGCACCCAGGGACGCGAGTTCGTCATGAAGGCTCTCCGCCGTCGCATCCGCCGAGATCGACACGCTCTCGGCCAACAGCATGGGGCCCGAATCGAGGCCCTCGTCCATCTGCATGATGGTGACGCCCGTCTCCTTGTCGCAGGCGAGGATGGCACGCTGGATCGGCGCCGCGCCGCGCCAGCGCGGCAACAGCGAAGCGTGAATGTTGAGGCAGCCGTGCCGCGGTGCGGTAAGTATGGACGCCGGCAGGATCAGGCCATAGGCGACAACGATGCCCGCATCCAAGTCGAGGGCGGCGAAGGCGCGCTGGGTCTCCGGGTCATTGAGGGCAGCCGGCGTGCGCACCGGCAGGCCCGGCGCCGCCGCCTGCACCGGCGAGGGCCGCGGCTGCTGCCCCCGACCCGCCGCGCGCGGCGGCTGGGTGTAGACGCAAGCCAGCTCGTGCCCGGCGGCGATCAGCGCCTCGAGCGCGGGAACCGCGAATTCGGGTGTACCGAAGAAGGCCAGGCGCATGGGACCGCGGCGACGCGGCTAATCGGCGGCCGCCGCGCCGAGCTTCGCCTCGTCGTCCTGCGCCCGCTGGCGCTTGTCCTTGGCCAGCCTGCGCAGAATCATGTTGCGCTTCAGCGCCGACAGGTAATCGACGAAGGTGATGCCGTCGAGGTGGTCGATCTCGTGCTGCAGGCACGTGGCAAGCAGCCCGACAGCGTCGATCTCGCGGATCTCGTTGTCGCGGTCGAGATAGCGCACCTTGACCCGCTCGTTGCGTGTGACTGCCGCGTACTGATCGGGAAAGCTGAGACAACCCTCCTCGTAGTCGACCAGCTCTTCGGAGCGCCAGACGATCTCCGGGTTGGCCAGGCAGTAGGGCCCGCCCTCCGCCTCACCTTCCTCGCGGCGCCGCGTATCGACGACGATCAGCCGGCGCATGACGTCGACCTGGGGCGCGGCGAGGCCGATGCCGGGTGCGGCGTGCATGGTCTCCAGCATGTCGTCCATGAGCCGGCAAAGCGCCGCGTCGACCCGGTCGACGGGCGCGCATTTGCGCTTCAGGCGCGGGTCCGGGGCGTAGACGATTTCGAGCATGGCCATGGTGTTGCATCGCAGCCGTTGCCTAACTTAGGTATGTGTTGCGCCGGTGGGCGTCAAGCCGGTGCATCTGCCGGCGGCGGCGCGAACTGGTAGTATGGGCGCCGCCGACTCGGAAGGACCCTCCACCGCCATGGACGCGATCTCGATCCTCGCCTTTGGGCTCCTGGCCCTGGTCACCGTCGTCCTCTCCGCCGCGCTGACGCGCCTGCGCTCCCAGGGCCGCGACGTGGCGCGGCTCACCGGCGCGCTCGCCGAGGCGATGCGCGACCTGGAGGCGGCTAGGGCCGAGGCAACAGGGCGGCTTCAGGACAAGACCGAGGCCGAGGCGCGGCTCGAGGCCAACGCGGCACTGCTGGCCGAGGCGCGTCGCTCCCAGGCCGCCGCCGAAGCGGCCTACGCCGAGGCCCAGGCCGCGCGCGCCGAGGCGGAGCGCGATGCGGCGCTGGCGCGCCAGCAAGTGGACAGCACCAAGGCCCAGATGCGGGACTGGCAGGCGACCAAGGCCGAGAGCATGGAGGCGGCCAAGGCGGCGGCGCTGAAGACCGTCACGGTCATGTCCTCGAAGCTGCTCGAGGACCACAAGCGCGAGAGCGACCGGGCGAAGCAGGCGGCGGAGGCGCGGGTGAAGGAGACCACCGAGGCCCTGGCCAAGCGCTTCGAGGACATCGCCAAGGCCGTCGCCTCCCTCAATGACCAGGTGACGCAGAATCGCGACGTGGTGGAGACGGTGTGGCGGGCGCTGTCCAGCCCCGGCGGCGCCGGCTATTTCGCCGAGATCGGGCTCGAAAACACGCTCAAGTCCTTCGGCCTCGAGCCCGGGCGCGACTTCGTCATGCAGTACAATTTGGCACGCGGGGACGGCGGCCGGCTCAGGCCCGATGCCGTGGTCTTCCTGCCCGGCCAATCGGTGCTGGTGATCGACAGCAAGGCGTCGAAGTTCCTGCTCGAACTCGCCGAAGCGGAGGACGAGGCGGCGCACGCGGCCGCCACGGCCAATCTCGCGGCGAGCATGAACCAGCACCTGAAGGCGCTGATGGCGAAGGACTATCGCACGGCGATCCTCGACGCCCATCGCCAGGCCGGCATGGGCGACGCCATCAGTCGCGTCATCAGTGTCATGTATCTGCCCAACGAGGGCGCGCTGGAGAAGCTCACCAGCGCCGACTCGAACTTCCCGAAGCGAGCGGCGAGGGCGGAGATCATTCCCGCCGGGCCGGCGGGGCTCGCCTGCCTCATCGGTTTCGCCCGCGTCGAGATCGACCTCGGCCGTCAAGCCGCCAACCGCGAGCGCATCGCCGAGGCCACCGAGGGGCTGCTGGGCGCCATCGCCGTGGCGCTCGGCCACATGGACGACGTCGGCAGGGGCATCAAGCGCTCGGCCGAGGGCTTCGCCCGCCTCGCCAGCTCGGTGAACCGCAACATGCTGCCCAAGGCGCGGACCATCGCCCGCCTCGGCGTGCGCCCGGCGCGATCGAAATCACTGCCGGCGAACATGCCCGCCTATCGGATGGTGCGTGTGGACACGAGCCCACTGATCGAGGGCGAGGCCGCCGAAGTGGCGGAGGCGGGGGAGCTTCCCATGCCCGAAGTGGAGGCAGACGCCTAATCACGTCCCGCCACATGGGCGGACAAGCGAGGGGATCCAGACATGACTGAAATACTGACCGGTGGTTCGATCTTCGCCATCGTCCTCGTCATCATGGCGCTGGTGCTGGTCTTCGCCGGCATCAAAGCGGTGCCTCAGGGATCAGAGTTCACGGTCGAGCGTTT
>JAZFQY010000130.1:0-2226 GCA_036445355.1 Alphaproteobacteria bacterium | reverse complement strand
TATGATGGCGCCATGCGGCGTGACCTCGTCGCGGTCCTCTTGTTGCTGAGCTCGCCCGCCCTCGCCCAGATCGAGGGCCGGGCGCGCGCGGTCTCGGGCAACTTGCTGGATTTGGGCGGCCGGCCCTGGACCTGCGGCCTGCGGGCCGCCTTTGCCCTGGCCGGTCTCGTCGAGCGCCACTGGCTAACCTGCGTCGCGCGTGGCCGCGATGAAGCGGGGCGGGTCACCACGGTCTGCCGCATGGGCGGCCAGGCGGGGGTGGAGGTCAACGCGTGCATGGTGGCCGAGGGCTGGGCCCTGGCCGACCCGGCTACCAGGGGTGCCTATGCCGGGGCCCAGGAGCAAGCGAAGGCGGCCGGGTGCGGCCTGTGGTCGGGGCGCTTCGTGGCGCCGTGGCAGTGGCGCCAGGGCCGGCGTTGAGGGCCGGCGCTGAGCTCCGGCGGCGCCGCTTGAGGCCCATAGGAAGCCGGCCTATATGTCGGCTACAACCGCCTCCCCGGCCGCGCGACGGGCCGCCCTGACACGGACAGCCGGCATGACCATTGCCCCCAACTCGCCCGCCGCCCGGGACATCGCCTATTACCTGCACCCCTATACCAACTTCGCGCAGCACGAGGAAGTGGGCCCCCTGATCCTGACCGGGGGCGAGGGCATCTTCGTCACCGACGAGGACGGCAAGGTGTATCTGGAGGCCATGGCCGGCCTGTGGTGCGCCGCCCTCGGCTTCAGCGAGCCGCGGCTGGCGGCGGCGGCGGCGCGCCAGCTCGAGCGCCTGCCCTACTATCACGGCTTCGCCGGCAAGAGCGTCGACGTCGTCGTCGATTTGGCGGAAAAGCTGGTGTCGATGGCGCCCCATGGCCCGGCGGGACCCATGTCCAAGGCGTTCTTCGTCGGCTCCGGATCCGAGGCCAACGACACCCAAATCAAGCTCGTCTGGTACTACAACAACACCCGCGGCCGGCCCGAGAAGAAGAAGATCATCGCCCGGCGCGGCGCCTATCACGGGGTGACGGTGGCCGCCGCCAGCCTTACCGGCCTCGACAACGTCACCGACGGCTTCGACCTGCCCATCGACCGCATCCTGCACACCGACTTCCCGCACTACTGGCGCCACGGCGAGCCGGGCGAGAGCGAGGAGGACTTCGCCAGCCGCCTGGCCGACAGCCTCGAGCGGATGATCCTGGCCGAGGGGCCGGAGACGGTGGCGGCCTTCATCGCCGAGCCGGTGATGGGCGCCGGCGGCGTGGTGCCGCCGCCCATGACATACTTCGACAAGGTGCAGGCGGTGCTGCGCCGGCACGACGTGCTCATGATCGCCGACGAGGTGATCACCGGCTTCGGGCGCACCGGGCGCATGTTCGGCTGCGAGACCTACGGTATCCGGCCGGACATGATCTCCGTCGCCAAGTCGCTCACCGCCGGCTACGTGCCCATGGGCGCCGTCGTCATATCCGACGAGATTTACCAGGTACTGAAGGAGGGCAGCCAGCAACGCGGCATGTTCGGCCACGGCTACACCTATTCCGGCCATCCCCTGGCCGCTTCGGTGGCGCTGGAGGCGCTCACCATTTACGAGGAGCGGGACATCGCCGGGCGCGTGGCGCGCCTGAGCCTGCGCTTTCTGGACGGGCTCAGATCCTTCGCCGAGCATCCGATAGTCGGCGACGTGCGCGGTGTCGGGCTCATCGCCGGCGTCGAGCTTGCCGCCGACCGTGCGGCGAGGCGCCCCTTCGATCCGGCGGCCAGGGTCGGTGCCACCATGGGCGCCAAGGCGCAGGCGCTGGGTCTCATCGTGCGCCCGCTCGCCGGCGACGTGATCGCCGTCTGCCCGCCCATGTGCATCGAGGAGGCCGAGATCGATCTGCTGCTCGAGCGCTTCGGCAGGGCGCTGGACGAGACCCACGCCCGGCTCCAGGCCGACGGGATCGCGTGAGTGTGTTCGCGAAAGGTTCCGGCCCGGTAGACCGGATGCATGGAATTGATCTAGGTTATGGGTTCGTTAGCGACGCTGCGCTTTAAGAGACTCCGGCGGGAGACGCCCCGGAGGCGATAAAAAATGGATTACGAGCAATACTTTGGCGACAATCTCGGTGGCCTCAGGGCGGAGGACCGGTACCGGACGTTCGCCGATCTGGAGCGCCAGGCGGGAGACTTCCCCTGCGCCCTGCGCTACACCGGCGGCGCCGACGACCCGCCCGAGCGGGTGACCGTGTGGTGCTCCAACGA
>JAZFQY010000129.1:0-3878 GCA_036445355.1 Alphaproteobacteria bacterium | reverse complement strand
ACGCCGCCCTGGCCCAAAGGGGCCTGTCCCTCCGGGTTGTCCCGCGAGGGGCAGCCGCGGTGTTGTCTGCCTCGCCCGATGCCCCGCATCGCGCTTCGCCAGACGCCTTGCAGCCTGCCGCCTCGCGGGCACAACAGAATTGTGTCAATATGACCGGAATAGGCTCTAGGGCCGGACGGAGCAACGTCACGGGAAACCATGTCCGCCGGCGCCATCATCGTGCACAGCCTCGATCACGCCCGCGCCGCCGCTTCGGTGGCCGCGGAGCTTCAGCGGTCGGTGACCCTGGTGAGCGCGCCGGGCGCCGCCGCCTATGCCGGACCTGCCTGGTTCGCGGCGCTCGTGCGCCTGGTCCGCGGCGAATTTCCTTCGGCGCGCCTGCGCGCGGTGCTCGACTGCGGCGAGGCGCCCGGCTTCGCCCTCGCCGCGCTGCGCGAGGGCGGCATCGATGCCGTGCGCCTGGCGGCGCCGCAGGCGGTTCTGGCCAAGGTGGCGGCGATTGCCGCCCAATCGGGCGCCGGCATCGATGACGACGAGGGCGCCGGCCTCGACCTGCTCGGCACCGATGACCCGCGCGCCGCCTGCCGCGCCTTCCTGTGCCCGGCGCCGGAGTCGCGTACCGGGGCACGCCACCATGACCGCCGCCATGACCGATGAGGCGCGCCGCTGCCGCATATACCTGGTGACGCCGCCGCACTTCGAGCCGACCGCCTTCGCCGAGCTCCAGACCCAGGCCCTGGCGGCGGGCGATGTGGCCTGTCTGCAGATCCGGCTCAAGGGCGCCGACGACGATGAGGTTCGACGCACTGTCGCCGTGCTGCGGCCGCCGGCGCAGGCGCTGGGGGTCGCCGTCATCCTCAACGACCGGCCGGACCTAGCCGCCGAGACTGGCTGCGACGGCGTCCATGTCGGCCAGGAGGACGCCTCTTACGCCGAGGCGCGGCGGCTGATGGGCGACGATCGCATCGTCGGCGTCACCTGCCACGACTCGCGCCACCTGGCGATGATCGCCGCCGCGGCAGGCGCCGACTACGTCGCCTTCGGCGCCTTCCACCCGACCGCGACCAAGACGCCGACGACGCGCGCGCGTCCGGCCCTCCTCGAATGGTGGTCCCAGACCACCAACGTTCCCTGCGCCGCCATCGGCGGCATCACGGTGGACAACTGCCGTCCCCTGATCGAGGCCGGAGCCAACTTCCTCGCCGTTTCCGCCGGCGTGTGGGCCCACCCCGACGGACCGGCGGCGGCGATCGCGACATTCGGGCGCATCCTCGCCGAGCCGTGAGCCCGGCCGTTGCCAGGATCGGGGCGAGTTGATAGCCTCCGCGCCGTCTCCGTTCGCAAGGTCCCGCAGTCATGAAAATCGACGGCAACGCGATTCGGCCCGGCAACGTCATCGAGCACCAGGGCCGGCTCTGGCGCGCCATGAAGGTGCAGCACGTCAAGCCCGGCAAGGGCGGCGCCTTCATGCAGGTGGAGTTCAGGGACATCCGCGACGGCACCAAGCTGAACGAGCGCTTCCGCGCCTCCGAAACCGTCGAGCGCGTGCGCCTGGACCAGAATAACTACCAGTTCCTCTACGCCGAGGGCGACGACTACACCTTCATGGATCAGCAGACCTTCGACCAGATCAGCCTGGGCAAGGATCTTATCGGCGAGGACCAGGTGCAGTATCTGCGGGACGGCATGGTGGTATCGATCGAAACCTACGAGGAACGACCGATCGACGTCAGCCTGCCGGAAAAGGTGACCCTGGCGGTCGTCGAGGCCGACGCCGTGGTCAAGGGTCAGACCGCGTCGTCGTCCTACAAGCCGGCGGTCTTGGAAAACGGTGTCCGCATCCTGGTACCGCCTCATATCGAGTCCGGCGCGCGCGTCGTCGTCGCCACCGCCGACGGCAGCTACGTCGAACGCGCCAAGGATTGAGGCGATGCCGTCGGCCATCATCAACGTCATGGACCGGGCGGCGCGCAAGGCGGGGCGCGCGCTGGTGCGCGACTTCGGCGAAGTCGAGCAATTGCAGGTGTCGAAGAAGGGCGCCGCGGACTTCGTCTCCGCCGCCGATCTGAAGGCCGAGCGCGTGCTCCGGCAGGAGCTCGCCCGAGCGCGGCCCGAGTTCGCGTTTCTGGGCGAAGAGGGCGGCGTCCAAGGCGAGAGCCGCGATCGCTGGGTCGTCGATCCTCTCGACGGCACCAGCAACTTCCTGCACGGCATTCCCCATTTCGCCATCTCGATTGCGCTGGAGTTAGACGGCCAGGTCGTCGCCGGCGCGATCTTCGAGCCACTTGGCGACCAGTTCTATTGGGCGGAGAAGGGTGCCGGCGCTTTCCTCGGCAAGAGCCGGCTGCGCGTGTCGGCGCGCACGCGCATGGCCGAGGCCATCATCGCCACCGGCATCCCGCACCTGGGCGTGGCCGACCATGAGCACTACTTGAAATGCCTCACCACCTTGATGGGCGAGGTCGCCGGCATTCGCCGCTTCGGCGCCGCGGCGCTGGACATGGCCTATGTGGCCGCCGGGCGCTTCGACGGCTTCTGGGAGTTCGGCCTGAATCGCTGGGATCTCGCCGCCGGAGAGCTGTTGGTGCGCGAGGCCGGGGGCTTCGTCTCGGACACGGCGGGCGGGAACGCGCACCTCGACACGGGCAACATCGTCGCCGCCAACGCGAACTTGCACGGCGACCTGATCGGCATTCTGAAAACAATTGACTCGGCGCCGACGCCCGCCGCGGCGCACTCGGCGTGAGGGCGCGCCACGACGGCAGAAATTGGCAGAAATCGTGGCGACTCGGCGCCGAATGGAAGAGGTTGTCGCCGCAACCGTGCCTGAGTTATGATCCGCGCGCCGTGGACCGGCCATCGGCCCGTCCGCAGGTTGTGATCGCGCCGCGAGGACGCTTGCGCTGCAAGATCGAATCGTCAGGGGGCGCATGACCCTCACCCGCTCGCGCCCGAGGGCATCGCCGGCTGCCCGATCGTTGGCGGCGCTGGTCGCCGTCGGCGCGTCGATCGTCGCCGTACCGGCGGCGGCACAGCAGTATTCCAACGTACTCGGCAGTCCCAATGTGACCATCGATCTGGGCGTATTGGATGCCCTCGGGGCCGCGCCTGCGGCCGGACCGGCGCCCGGCCTCCCGGTGGCACCGCTGCCGCGGTTCGCGCCGATCGGCCCGACGGCGCCCACCTTCGCGTCCGTGGCGACTCAGGGCGTGCAGGGGCTCCTGCCGCCGCCGGCGGTGGCGCCGAGATCGAGCTTCAACGAGCAGGCGCTGGTGCTGCTCGGCCCGACGCCGGTTACGCCCCAGGGCGGACCCGCGCTGCGCCGGCCACAGGCTGGCCTGCCCGAGCGGGCGCCTGAACAAGCGCCCCAGGCAGCACCGCGACAACTCGTCCGCGTGCCGCCTGCGCTGCCGCCGGCGGCCCCATCGCCGCGGCGCGCCGATGCCCCCGCCGTGCCGCCGCCGCCGCGCATGCCGGTGCCGCAAGTGGCCGCGCCCGCCGCGCCCAGAGTGGCGGCACTGGCGCCCAAGGTCACGATCCCGCCACCGCCCTCGCCGCAGGTGGCGGCGGCCGCTACGTCCCAGGCGCCCGACGTCGCACCGCTGCCGCGTGTGGCAGCGCCGCAGCAAGCGGCGCCCCAGGTCGCCGCCCAACCGCAGCAGCCGCCGGCGCTCCGGGTCGCGGCGCGACCGCCCGCCGACGAGCAACCGAACCGCATCCTGTTCACCGGCGGCTCGGACCAACTGCCCGAGAAAGCCAAGGAAACGCTGCGTCGCATCGCCGGCGAACTGTCCACCGGCGATGAGTTGCGGGTGCAGCTTCTCGCCTATGCCCAGGGCACACTGGAGACGGCGAGCCAGGCGCGGCGCCTGTCCCTT
>JAZFQY010000128.1:0-4970 GCA_036445355.1 Alphaproteobacteria bacterium | reverse complement strand
AACGACGTGTCGCCGGAGACCGCTACTTTCGGCGGCGACGCCAACACCGTGCATTTGATAACCGAGACCGGCGTCGAGGACTGGCCGCCCATGGCCAAGGCGGCGGTGGCGGCGCGCCTGGCCGAGCGCATTGCCGACGCCTTGGAGCGCCCCCTGTGACCGGCGTCGAGGTGGCCGTGACCCGGCTGCCCCACGGCGCCGGATTGCCGCTGCCGGATTATCGCAGCGAGGCGGCCGCCGGCCTCGACCTGTTGGCGGCGGTGGAGGACGTGCTGGAGTTGGCGCCCGGCGCCTGGGCGCCCATTCCCACGGGCCTCGCCGTCGCGCTCCCTGCCGGATTCGAGGCCCAGGTGCGGCCTCGCTCCGGCCTCGCCAACGAGTACGGCGTCACCGTGCTCAACAGTCCGGGCACCATCGACGCCGACTTTCGGGGCGAGATCCGGGTGGTGCTCGTCAACCACGGCCGGGCGCCCTTCGCCGTCAGCCGCGGCATGCGCATCGCGCAGATGGTCATCGCCCCTGTGAGCCGCGCCCAATGGCGGCCGGTCGAGGCGCTGCCCGAGAGCGCGCGCGGCGAGGGCGGCTTCGGCTCCACCGGCGTCGGGCGCTGAGGCGGTGACTTGGCGCGACTGACGCGCAAGACCCTGTTCGCCATCGAAGCGGTGCTCGACATCGCCTACAATGGCGGCCCCGAGGCGGCCCAGAGCCGCAAAATCACGCGCCGGCAGGGCATACCACCGCGCTACCTCGAACAGGTGCTGCAACAGCTCGTGCGCGCCGGCATCCTGACCGGCATGCGCGGGCCGCGCGGCGGCTACCGCCTGGCGCGCGAGCGGCGGCGCATCGGCGTCGGCGAAATAGTGCGCGTCGTGCGCGACATGGAGGGCACCGCGGACCCGATCGCCGATCCCGCCGGCTCGGAGCTGGGCCATCAGGTGGTGCGCCCCCTGTGGCTGGAGCTGCAACGGGACTTCGAGCGCCGGCTAGACGCGGTCTCGATCGAGGATCTGTGCCAGCGCGCCCAAGACGCCGGCATCGAGAGCGAGAGCGCGCTGCGCCTCGACTACGTGATTTGAGCATGCCGCCCAGGACCTCGTTCCGACCCGCCGAGCCGCGGCCCGCGTTCCGCGGCCGGGTCTACGACTCGATCCTGGAAACCGTCGGCGCGACGTCGCTCGTCCGCTTGGGCCACCTGCCGGCGGAGTCCGGCTGCAAGGCCGAGGTGCTGGCCAAACTCGAGTTCTTGAATCCCCTGGGCTCGGTCAAGGACCGCATCGGCCTGGCCATGGTCGAGGCGGCCGAGGCCGAGGGGCGGATCACCCCGGGCACGACGGTGCTGATCGAGCCGACCTCTGGCAATACCGGCATCGCGCTGGCCTTCGTCTCGGCCGCCAAGGGCTACCGGCTGATCCTGACCATGCCCGACTCCCAGTCCATGGCGCCGCGAAAGATGCTGGCGCTCATGGGCGCGGAGCTGGTGCTCACCCCCGCCAACGCGGGCATGCAGGGCGCCATCGCCAGGGCCGAGGCGCTGTGCGACGAGCTCGACGACGCCTTCATTCTGCAGCAGTTCAAGAACCCGGCGAACCCCGCCATCCACCGCGCCACCACCGGCGAGGAGATCTGGCGCGACACCGAGGGCGCGGTGGACGTGGTGGTGTCCTCGGTCGGCACCGGCGGCACCTTGACCGGCGTCGCCCAGGCGCTGAAGGCGCGCAAGCCCGGCCTGGTCATGGTCGCGGTAGAGCCGGAGGACAGCGCCGTGCTCTCGGGCCGGCGGCCGGGCCAGCACAAGATCCAGGGCATCGGCGCCGGGTTCATCCCCGACATCCTCGATGTGAGCCTGATCGACGAGGTGATCCCCATCGCCAACGAGACCGCCTTCGCCACCGCCCGCCGGGCGGCGCAGGCCGAAGGCCTGCCCTGCGGCATCTCCTCCGGTGCGGCGCTGGCCGCGGCGCTGGAGGTGGGCGGGCGCG
Source organism: Alphaproteobacteria bacterium (assembly GCA_036445355.1). GTDB lineage: Bacteria > Pseudomonadota > Alphaproteobacteria > UBA6615 > UBA6615 > JAZFQY01. Next base: position 2,991 of record JAZFQY010000128.1, on the reverse strand, counting down.
ACGGGATGGCCGGCAAGCAGATCGTCGCCATCCTCGCATCCTTCGCCGAGCGCGACCTGGCATCGCCCCTGTTCGAGGGGCTGTAGAAGCGGTTAGCTATTAGCTGTTGGCGTTTAGCGGTAAGCTCTTGGGCATCTCTACCGATCCGACGAGTTTTGGTCGCAACCTGCTGCTAACGGCTAGGAGCTTTTGGCTAGGAGCTAACGGCCAGCGGCTAATCGCCAACGAACCATGGCACTCACCGACGACCAGTTCGAACGCTACGCCAGGCACCTGATCCTCGACGAGGTGGGAGAGGAGGGGCAGGAGGCGCTGCTCGCCGCGAAGGTGTTGGTGGTGGGCGCCGGCGGGCTGGGAGCGCCCTTGCTGCTCTACCTGGGCGCCGCTGGGGTGGGCACCTTGGGCATCGTCGACGACGACGTGGTGGATCTCACAAATTTACAGCGCCAGGTGGTGCACACCACCGCCGCCATCGACGCGCCCAAGGTCGACAGCGCCGCCGCGACCGTGCGCCGGCTCAACCCCGACGTGCGCGTCGTCACCCATAACGCGCGCCTGACCGCGGCCAACGCGGCGGAGATGATCGCGGCCTACGACATCGTCGCCGACGGCTCGGACAATTTCGCCACCCGCTATTTGCTCAACGACGCGAGCCGGCTCGCCGGCAAGACCCTGGTGACGGCGGCGCTGCTGCGCTTCGAGGGCCAGCTCTTCACCTTCAAGGAGGGCGCGCCCTGCTACCGCTGCGTCTTCCCCGAGGCGCCGCCGGCGGATTTGGTGCCGCGCTGCGAGGAGGCGGGCATATTGGGGGCGCTGTGTGGGGTGATGGGCTCGCTGCAGGCGACCGAGGTGATGAAGGAGCTCATCGGCGTCGGTGACAGCCTCGCCGGCCACATGTTGCTCTACGACGCGCTCGGTCCCACCTTCCACAAGATCAAGCTCAAGCGCGACCCGGCCTGCGCGCTCTGCGGCGAGGCGCCCGCGATTACCGATCTGTCGTCGCACGCGGGCGCGGTATAGGCGACACCTGCCTTGTAGGGGCGGGTTTCAAACCCGCCCCGACGGCCGGCCGGCGGGATCTGCGCCCTCAGAACATCGTTTCCAGCACCCGGTCGGGAGGCTTGTGGCCGTCGACGAAGGCCTTGATGTTGATGATCACCTTCTCGCCCATATCGCGCCTTCCCTCGATGGTGGCCGAGCCCATGTGCGGCAGCAGCACCACATTGTCGAGCTTCATCAGGCGCGGATTGACGGCGGGCGCGTGCTCGAACACGTCGAGGCCGGCGCCGGCGATCTTGTTCTCGGCCAAGAGCCGGGCGAGTGCCGTCTCGTCGATCACCTCGCCGCGCGAGGTGTTGACGATGTAGGCGTGGGGCTGCATCAGCGCCAGCCGCCGCCGCGACAACAGGTGATAGGTCGCCGGCGTGTGCGGGCAGTTGATGGAGACGATGTCGACGTGGCGCAGCATCTGGTCTAGGGACTCCCAGTAGGTCGCCTCCAGCTCCGCCTCCAGCTCGGGATGCGCCGGGCGCCGGTTGTGGTAGTGGATGGCGAGGCCGAAGCCGCGCGCCCGGCGCGCCACGGCGCTGCCAATGCGGCCCATACCGACGATCCCCAGCCGCTTGCCCCAGATGCGCCGACCCATCATCCAGGTCGGCGACCAGCCGGTCCACGCGCCCTGGCGCAAGAGGCGCTCACCCTCGGCCAACCGGCGCGGCACGGCAAGGATAAGCGCCATGGTCATGTCGGCGGTGTCCTCGGTCAGCACGCCCGGCGTATTGGTGACGGTGATCCCCTTCTCGCGCGCCGCGGCGAGGTCGATATTGTCGACGCCTGTGCCGAAATTGGCGATCAGCTTCAGCCGCTTGCCGGCGGCGGCGATGACCTCCTTGTCGAGGCGATCGGTGACGGTGGGTACCAACACGTCGCCCTCCTGTATTGCCGCCATCAGCTCGTCCCGCGTGAGCGGCGCGTCGTCCTCGTTGAGGCGCGCGTCGAACAGCTCCTTCATGCGCGTCTCGACGATGTCGGGCAGTTTGCGCGTGACGATCACCAGCGCTTTGGCTTGGGGCATGGCGGCGGTTCCCTGGCCGTCAAGGGCGGGCGGCGCCGCGCACTCTGCGCCGAAGGCGCCCGCCGGTGCAAGACCGCCGGCCGGCTCGCCTTGACCGCCGCCCGGCCTTCCCGTACATGGCTGGGTCGTAGCGGCTCGGATCGGTGGCTTCCATGGCCAGCAACCTCACCCGATGGATGCCCGCGCTGGCCGCGGCCCTACTTGTTGTGGCGGCGAGCGGCCCGGCCCGGGCCCAGTTCTGCGGCCCCGTGGAACGCTATGTCAGCGTCCGCGCCGAGGAGGTGAACGTGCGCGCCGGGCCCGGCGTCAAATACCCGGTCGAGTGGGTGTTCACGCTCAAGGCGATGCCGCTGGCGGTGATCGCCGAGTATGAGCATTGGCGGCGCGTGTGCGACTGGCAGGGCACCACGGGCTGGGTGCACCGGGCGATGCTGTCCTCCAAGCGCACGGTGATCGTCACTGCCGGTCTCGCCACTCTGCGCCGCGAGCCCTCGGACAACGCGCCGGCGGTGGCGCGACTCGAAGCCGGCGTAATCGGCGAGCTGTCGCGCTGCGAGGACGGCTGGTGTCGCGTCAGCGTCGAGGGCTATCGCGGCTGGCTGCCGGCTGGCGCGTTCTGGGGCGTCGAGTCGACGCAACCCGCGGAGTAGGCCGTCAGATCATACTGACCGCCGGTAGTGTCTCAGTTAGAAATTTGACGCGCTAAAAGCTCGAAGCGGTCTCGAATGTCGGCTTATCGTCCGAAAGTGGTTCTCGTTCTGGTGCGACCATTGAGTCCGAGATTAGACTTTTCCGAACTTCGGGGCTCTACACCGGACTCGACTTCGACCGCTCTTAGCGCTACCGTCGTCAGAGATGAACCAACGGGCGAGCCCGGTTGACGGGATGCGGGTGCGGTCGTCGCGTTGCCCAATCAA
>JAZFQY010000127.1:0-5140 GCA_036445355.1 Alphaproteobacteria bacterium | reverse complement strand
TTCCGCATTTGGGCTGCCCTTCTGGTCATTGCCGTCGCGCTGCTGTGGGCCAACGATGCGGCCCCGGCGCGCCAGGACGGCGGCTTCGACGTGCCGGGACGCGAGGTGCGGGCCGGGCGCGCGGTGCTGACGGCCAAGTGGGAGCAGGCGCTCGCCCGCCACCGGCAGAGCCTGGCCGAGGCCGCCTGCGGCGAGAGCGGCCGCGGCTGTGAGGTCTCGGACTGGCGGCGCTTCCTCGCCGGGCTGGTCGACCGGCCGATGGGCGAGCAACTGGCCCGGGTCAACCGCTACATGAACGGCTTCCGCTACGTCACCGACCGCCGCAACTGGGGCCGGGACGACTACTGGGCGGCGCCGCAGGAGCTGTTCCGGCGCGGCGGGGACTGCGAGGACTACGTGATCGCCAAGTATCTCTCCCTGCGCGCCCTGGGTGTGCCGGCGGCGGCGATGCGCGTCGTCGTCCTGCACGACCTCGGCCGCGACCAACCGCACGCGGTGCTGGTCGTCCTCGGCGACGGCGAGGCCCATGTCCTCGACAATCTGTACCGGCGCGTGATGACCTGGCGTGACCTGCGCCGCAACTACGTGCCGCTCTATTCCCTCAACGAGGACACCGCCTGGGTGCACGCCCGGCCCAGGGGCTAGACCCGGCACACTCCGCGCCGGCCGCGCCGGGTTTCCGCCCTGGCGCCCCTGTGCTAGAGCAGATCCGGGTCGATGAGAATCGCCTTGGGCAAAACATCGACTAGGTGAATCTGCTCTAAGTATTTGATATAGAGCGGATTCACGTTATAGATCGGGACCGCAATGCGGCCTCGATCAATCGCGATCCGCTCTAGAGAGCGCGGGCGGCTCGCCGCCGCAAGAATACAAATTGGGAGGAGAGGAAGTTGCCGCCATGGACGGACTGGAGACCCTGACCACCCGCGCCTCGGCGATGGCGCTCACGGGCCCGGCACCCGGCGACGCCGACCTGGATCGCATCCTGGCCGCGGCGGCGCGCGCACCCGACCACGGCAAGCTCAGGCCGTGGAAGTTCATCCTCGTTCGCGGCGCCGCGCGCAACCGCCTGGGGGAGATCATGGCCGACGCGCTCACCGCGCGCGACGCCGATGCGCCACGGCAGATGGTCGAGGCGGAACGGGGCAAGCCCCTGCGCGCGCCCCTGGTCGTGGTTGTCGCGTCCACCGCCGATCCCGAGCATCCGAAGATCCCCGAGATCGAGCAGGTATTGTCGGCGGGCTGCGCCGCGCTCAGCATCATGCTGGCGGCGCATGCGCTGGGCTATGGCGCCATGTGGAAGACCGGCGCCGCCGCCTATGACGGCGCGGTGAAATCAGCGCTGGGGCTGGCGCCGCAGCACCACATTGTCGCATTTCTCTATCTGGGCACGCGATCCGGGCCGGCGGCCGAGATCAGGCGCCCCCACCACAGCCAGTTCGTCGAGGAGTGGCAGCAGGCGACCATGCTCGCCGAAGCGTGAGGCCATGGCCGGCGCCGTCATCACCAAAGGCGCGAGGGAACTCTGCGCCGCCGGCCAGCGGCCGGCGTTGGCGGCGCAATCGGTGCAGCGCATGGGCCTGAGGCCCGTGGCCCACATTGCCGGCGGCTACGCGGCCCGGAAAGAGGCCGGCGGCGCGGTGCAAGAGAAGGCACGCAGATAGGCGCGGTCGTGGTGGCGCGGCGCGCCGCCGCGTCGGGGTCTTTGCACGCGACTGCGAGGCTGCGCCGGTATCTGCCCGCCGACCATTGATCCAGGTCATGGTTGGCCATGGCCGACGGACCCCATCGTGACTATGGTAGGCCCCGCTACCCGCGGTTGGCTGTGCCGCAGGCGAGCGCAGCGGTATGGATTGTGCCCCGGCGGGAGCGGTGCTAATTGGTCTGTCAGCGACAGGCGGTCGCCCTCGGATGCTCGAGATAAGCCCCGAAAAAGTCTGCTTCGTCATCCTCAAGTCGCGCGAGTTCGACGCCAAGGTCGAGGTCGACGATCCGGTACCGGGCTCCAGCCCGTCGGACGACGGCATGCTCGAGATACTGGAGGACATGCCCGACGACTCCGCCCAGCAGGAACTGACGGAGTTCATCGGTGCCCTGAACGAAGGCGAGCAGGTGTCCCTGGTCGCCCTCACTTGGCTGGGACGCGGCGATTTCACCGCCGACGACTTCGATTCGGCGATCAAGGAGGCGCAGTACGCGCGCACCGACCACACGGCATCCTATTTGCTGGGGATACCGCTCCTCAGTGACTACCTCGAAGAGGGGCTCAACCAGCTCGGCCATTCCTGCGAGCATTAGTGGTTCAATTCCGACATTTGGTGCCGTGGGATCAAATGTCGAAATGAATTGAACATAATCAAAAAGTTAGCCTAGTGGTGCGGGCTGACATCGAGGGATCGAATTGTCAGAGTCGCACCACTAGGAGACCGGCCGGCTCTAGCGCGGCGCGCAGGGCCTAGTCGACGATGTGGTGCTTGCCAACCGGCCTGACGGTGGTCGCCTGCGGCCCGTCCGCGCTCTCGCCGTCGATCGCCACATAGCGGACCTCGCTGCCCTCGTCGAGCTTTTCGAAGCCGTCATTGACGACGGCGTTGCGGTGGAAATAGACCTCCTGGCCGTCGGCGGCGGCGATGAAGCCGTAGCCTTCGTAGGCGAACAGGCGGGCGACAGTGCCGTGACTGGGTGCCTTGTGGACCTTGACCGCGCCTTCTAGCTGCTGCTTGTAGTCCTGCAGTTGGCGCTGGGCGGCGTCGAAGGCGTCGCGGATGGCGACATAAACATCCTCATGGGCATGGTCGTTCTTGGGATTGCGGTTGACGATCAGTTCCACACTGCGCGGCACGCCCAACTCGATGCGCACGTGATAGAGCTTGCCCTTGCGGCGGTGGCGGTGGGGCGCCTCGATGACCACGCGGCAACTGTTGATGCGGTCGAAGAATTTCTCCAGTTTCGCGGCCCGCTCGCGCACCCGCGATTCGACGGCCTCCGACCGATCCATGTTGCCGAAGCTGACCTCCAACGGGATATCCATCTATTTCCTCTCGTCTCCGTTGCGCCCCATCTGCCGTCCGCGCCACGGCATCAGCCCTTGATGCAGACCATGGGTGCCAGCCTCGCCACCCGGCGCGCCAGACCGGCCCGCTCCGACGCCTCGACCACGGCGCCCACGTCCTTGTAAGCGCCCGGCGCTTCCTCGGCAACGCCGCGCCGCGAATGACTGCGGATGAGGATGTCGCGTGCCGCCAGCTCGTCGATGACCTGGCGGCCGCGCCACCGTTTGCGCGCCTGGTGCCGACTCATGCGCCGGCCGGCGCCGTGGCAGGCCGACGCGAAGGCACGTGACTCGCTGTCCTCGGTGCCGACGAGAACATAGGAGGCGGTGCCCATGGTGCCGCCGACGAGCACCGGCTGCCCCACCGCGCGCAGCGCCTCGGGCAGGTCGGGATGGCCGGGCCCGAAGGCGCGCGTCGCCCCCTTGCGGTGGACGTAGACGCTGCGCCGTCCGCCGTCGATGTCATGCTCCTCGACCTTGCAAGTGTTGTGCGAGACGTCGAACAGGAGCTCCAGCCGCGCATCGGAAAACAGGGCGGCGAAGACCTCGCGAGCCAGGTCGCCGAGAATCTGGCGGTTGGCCAGGGCGCAGTTGATGGCGGCGCGCATGGCGCCCAGATAGCGCTGCCCGATGGGCGAGACGATGGGCGCGCAGGCGAGTTCCCGGTCGGGAAACGAGATCCCAGCTGCCGCGGCGGTTACCGCCATGTCGCGCAGAAACTCGGTGCCGATCTGGTGCCCGAGGCCGCGCGAGCCGCAGTGGATGCTGACCACCACCTGGCCCAATGCCAACCCGAAGGCCCGGGCGACGTCGCGGTCATAGACCTCGCACACCTCCTGCACCTCCAGGTAATGGTTGCCAGAGCCAAGGGTGCCCATCTCGTCGCGTTGGCGGCGCTTGGCCTTGTCCGACACGCAGTCAGGGGCGGCGCCCTGCATGGCGCCCATTTCCTCGATGCGGTCGAGGTCGGCTGTGTGGCCGTAACCCTGCTCGACTGCCCAGCGGGCACCGCCCGTGAGCATGGTATCCATCTCCCCGGGTTCGAGGCGGATATGGCCGGTGCTGCCGACGCCGGCGGGAATGCGGTCGAACAGGGCATCGGCCAGGCGCGGCGTCAATGGTTCCACTTCCGCCCTGGCGAGGCCGGTCAACATGGTACGGACGCCGCAGGAGATGTCGAAGCCGACGCCGCCGGCGGAGATGACACCGCCCTCGTCGGGATCGAAGGCGGCGACGCCGCCGATGGGAAAGCCGTAGCCCCAGTGGGCGTCGGGCATGGCGTAGGCGGCCTTGACGATGCCGGGCAGGGCGGCGACGTTGCGCGCCTGCTCCAGCACCTTGTCGTCCATGTCGCGCATCAGCTCTTCGCCGGCGTAGATGATCGCGGGCACGCGCATGGGCCCCGTCGGGTCGAGCCGCCATTCGTGGCCCGAGACGCGGGTGAAACCGGTGGTATCCATGCTCTCAAACGTCCACGACGCATTGGGCGAGCCACGATCCGTCGGCCTCGCGCGCGACCCGCAGGGCGGTCAGGGTCGCGCCCTTGACCTCGACGGCGGGCTCGTGACGCGGCCGGTCGACCGGCTCGCCCCAGGCCCGGGCGCGCAGATCGGGGCCCTCGATGCTGACGGCGAAGCGGCCGAACAGCATCCGCCTGACCGCCATTTCATATATGAGGGCATTCAGCCATTCCGCCAACAGCAGCTCGTCGTCGGGCGCGGAGCAGGCGAAATCGACCGCGTCCCGCGGCCGGACCCGCTCGAGTGCGGTAATCACCGCAGTCAGCGCGCGCGCCGCTCCTTCGAAGGCCGCCGCCTTGGTCGTGCCCCGGCCGCGCACGCCGATATCCGCCTCGTGGTCGAAGTGCTGCCACGTCCCTCGCTCCCCTGCCTGCGTGACGCGTCCGCCGGCTGTCACAGTTGACCGCATGGTTGGCAGCCACAGAAAAGGCGATTTTTCAGGGTTTTGATACTCCTTGGTCTTTTCGGAAAACAGCCCGGAAAACTCTGTATTGCTAAAGGCTTAGACATAATCGCAAGAGTGCGTAACTGTCCGCTTGCGTCCGTCCTAGTGCACGACTATATTGCA
>JAZFQY010000126.1:0-4351 GCA_036445355.1 Alphaproteobacteria bacterium | reverse complement strand
GTCCCGCGAGGGTCAGCCGCGGCGTTGTCTGCCTCGCCCGATGCCCCGCATCGCGCTTCGCCAGACGCCCTGCGGCCCGCCGCCTCGCGGGCACAACAGAATTGCGTAAATATGACCGGAGAAGGCTCTTTCAGTCGCCCTTGGTGTCGCCGTCGGAGGGTGCATCGGGATCGTTCCCGGCCTCGTAGGCGGCCCGGCGCGCATCCTGGCCCCGGACGATAAGCTTGGCGCACCAGATCGAGATCTCGTAGAGCAGGATTATGGGCACGGCGAGGCTGAGTTGGCTGATCGGATCGGGCGGCGTCAGCACCGCCGCCGCGATGAAGGCGATCACGATCGAGTAGCGTCGATTGCGCGCCAGACCCTCAGGCGTCACCAAGCCGGCGCGCGCCAACAGCGACACCGCCACCGGCAACTCGAAGCTGATGCCGAAGGCGAATATGAGCCGCATCACCAACGACAGGTACTCGTTGACCTTGGGCTCCATCTCGATGGCCAGATTGCCGGCACCGCCGATCTGCTCGAAGCTGGCGAAGAACTGCCACGCCACCGGCAGCACGAGGTAGTAGACGAAGGCGCCGCCAATGAAGAACAGGATCGGCGTGGCAAATAGGAATGGCAGAAAGGCCCGCTTCTCGTTGCGGTAGAGGCCGGGCGCCATGAACATCCACATCTGTATCGAAATCACGGGAAACGACACGAATGCGGCGGTGAACAAGCCGACCTTGACGTCGGTGAAGAATTTCTCGTGCAGGGCGGTGTAGATCAGCCGGCGGTTCTCCTCCTCGTCCCAAATATCGGCCAGGGGCTGGACCAGGAAGTCGAAGATGTCGCCGGCGAAAAAGAAACAGACGATGAAGGCGACGAAGAAGCCGATCAGTGAGTAGAACAGGCGCTGCCGGAGCTCGATCAGATGATCGAGCAGCGGCATCTTGCGCTCTTCTACATTCTCCGCCACCTAGCCTCGCCCCTCGCCCGCCTTGGCCGGCGCCGGCCCGATCATGGCGCCCGCCGGCGCACGCTCGGTCTCGGCCGCCTCGTCTCGATCGGTGTCCGCGGCGCCGTCCGGCGCCTGGTCCTGGTCGTCTCGCCCGGCCGCGTCATCCTGATCGCGGGCCGCAGCACCCAGCGCTGCCGCCTTGTCGTCGCCCGCTGCGTCGCCGTCGCTCGCCCCTAACTCCCCTGCGGTCGCCTTGGCGGCCCCAATATCCGGCCCCTTCTCCTGCTCATCCAGCATTTCATCGAGGTCGGCTATCGACGGCAACGCGCTCTTTAATTCACCGTCGGGATCCAGGGACGCTTCGAGCTCCGCTTCGGGCTTGAAGTCCACCATCTTCTTGAATTCGCTCTTGACGTCGTCCAGCTCGGCTTCGCGGGCCAGGTCTTCCATGCCGGACTGGAACTCGCGCGCCAGCGAGCGTGCCTTGCGGAACCAGGACGCGACGATGCGCATGGTTTTTGGCAGATCGCGTGGGCCGATGACGATCAGCGCCACGACAGCGATGACGAACAGCTCCGCCCAGCCGAGGTCGAACATGAATGGCCCGGATCAGCCTTTCGTCGCGCCCGGCGGCTCGGCGGGCGCGAGGCGGCGTTAGCCCTTGGCCGCCTCGTCTTTGCCTGAGGTCTCGGCCTCGATCTGTTGATCGGCCGTCGCCTCAACAGCTTCCTTCTCGTCCCTGATATTTGACTTGAAGGACTTGATGCCCCTCGCCACGTCGCCCATGATTTGCGGGATCTTGCCGCGGCCGCCGAACATCAGGAGCACCACCGCCAATACGATGAGCCAGTGCCAAATGCTGAATGTGCCCATGCCCTGGATCTCCCAGAGATCTCGTTTGTTGTGCCGACCGCGGATTATCGCAGACTACCCTGGCGGCCGCAACGCCCGCCGGGCCGCGCCAGCCGGCATTTCGTTAACTATAGCGCTATTTAGGTATCGGTGTTGGGAAATACAAATGCCTGGCTGCTATCGAGAAACAGCGCCACCACGTCGTTCTCGGCCGGCAGGAAGCGGCCGGGCACCCGCGCGTGCAGGTGCAGTGGCCCGTCCGCCGGCCCCTTTAGCGATAGGTGCACCAAGCTGGTGCGCCCGAGGAGCCGGGCCGCCTGCACCACCCCGGTTCGCTCGGGCATCGCCTCGCAGTCGGCGAGCCGGCGCAGCTGCAGGTCCTCCGGCCGGATGAGCACACGCACCGGCGTGCCGTCGGCGACACCGTTGACCGTCACAGTACCCAAAGGCGTGCTCACCTGACCGCCTTCGACGATGCCGGCCATCCGGTTCACCTCGCCGAAGAACTCGGCCACGAAGACGTCGACGGGATGGTAGTACATGTCGGCGGGCGTGCCCACCTGCGCCAGGCGCCCGGCGCGCATGAGGGCAATGCGGTCAGCCATGAACATCGCCTCCTCCGGGTCGTGGGTCACCATCAGGGTCGAGGCGCCACCGTTTTTCAGGAGGTGCAGGGTTTCGTCCCGGACGCGGTTACGCAGGCGCGCGTCAAGGCCGGAGAAGGGCTCGTCCAGAAGCACGATGCGCGGCCGCGGCGCCAGCGCCCGCGCCAGGGCCACCCGCTGCTGCTCGCCGCCCGAGAGCGTGTGCGGATAGGCCTCGGCCAACGCGGCAATGCCGACCTGCTCGAGCACCTCGCGCGCCCGCGCCCGCCGCTCGGCACCGCGCAGACGATCGAGGCCGAACGTGACGTTCTCTAGCACGCTCAGATGCGGAAACAGGGCGTAGTCCTGGAATACCAGGCCGACGCCGCGATTCTCCGGCGCCACCGTCGCCGCCTCCGCGCCGGCAACCACCTGGCCGCCGATCTGCACCCGTCCGTGTTGCAGCTCCTCGACGCCAGCCGCGATCCGCAGCAAGGTAGTCTTGCCGCAGCCCGACGGCCCCACCAGGCAGACAATCTCGCCGGTGCCGACGGTCAGGCTCACATCGTCGACGGCGTGGACATTGCCGAAGCGGTGAGAAACGCGCTCCAGGACAAGGCTGTTTACATGGCTGCTCATTGGCTGCTCATGGGCGCCGGACGCCACCGGTCCGAGCCGAAGCCGCGATTGCCGGCCCAACGGCTGGCGACGCGCCTGACAGGTGGGCGCCTATTCCTCCTCCACGATTTCTAGCGGTTGGTCCGCGTCGTCGAGCTCGTTGTCGAGCGCCGCATCGATCTCCTCGTCAGGCGCCGCGCCGGCGGCAGTCGCCGCGTAGGCACTGATCGCCGGGCGCGCGTCCAAGAGACCGCTCAGCTTCAATTCCTTCAGGCCGGGCAGGTCGCGGACCTCGGCGAGCCCGAAATGATCGAGGAAGGCCTCGGTCGTTACCCAGGTGAGCGGCCGGCCGGGCGTGCTGCGGCGCCGGCCGGGGCGGACCCAGCCCGCCTCCACGAGCACATCCAAGGTGCCGCGACTGACCGTGACGCCGCGGATATCCTCGATTTCCGCCCGCGTGACGGGCTGATGGTAGGCGACGATGGCCAGCGTCTCCACAGCCGCCCGAGACAACTTGCGCTGTGTGTCGCGCTCGATGCGCAGGCGCGGCGCCAAATCCTCGGCGGTGCGAAACGCCCACTTGCCGCCGACCTGGACCAGGCTTACGCCGCGGTTGGCGTAGAGTTCGGCGACGTCGCCCATGAGCGCCTTCACGTCCGTGTCCGTCGGCAGGTGGCCGGCGATCGTCGCTTCGTCCAGGGGCTCGGCGGCGGCGAACAGGATCGCCTCGACCAGGCGCACCTGCTGACCTTGTTCGTTCATCATTCTTCGCTCGTCCTTTCCGGCCGGACCGCTTCCTGCGGCCGACGCGTATTGCGGCGGATATAAATGGGGCCGAACGGCCCGTCCTGGCGCAGTTGCGCCGCACCCGATTTGGCCAGCTCCAGGCCGGCGACGACGGTGGCGGCGACGGCGGAGCGGCGGACCAGCGAGCCGTCATCGGCCAGGTCGCTCGGCAGGAAGCTCATCAGCGTCGTCCATTCCGGCGCCGTGCCCAGCATGGCACGCAGGCGCTGCAGGGCGTCGTCGGCGGAGAACAGGTTGCTCGGCTCGATGGTGAGCGGCGTCGCCTTGCCGCGGCGATGGATCCCGGCATAGGCCGAGAGCAGCTCGAACAGGGAGGCGTCGTAAACCGGGCGCGCGACGACGCGAATACCCTCGGGCGCACCGCGCGCGAACACGTCGCGACCCAGCCGCGGCCGCGCCAGCAGCCGCGCCCCCGCCTCGCGCATCGCCTCCAGACGCCGCAACTGGAACTGAAGCGCCGCCGCCATCTCCTGGCCGCTCGGCTCGTCGCCGTCCTGCTCCTGGGCCGGCAGCAGCAGCCGCGACTTCAAGTAGGCGAGCCACGCCGCCA
>JAZFQY010000125.1:0-3797 GCA_036445355.1 Alphaproteobacteria bacterium | reverse complement strand
CCTGTACGGCGAGGCGCGCCGAGGTGCCGGCGCCGGCATAGGCCAGACGCTTGCCGGCGCGCAGGCGCGCCGCTGCCGCCGCCGCCGCCCCGGCGAGTGCCGGCAGGGCCGCCTTCACCGCGGCGACGCCAGAAAGCTGTGCCTCCAAGAGCGCCTCCATCACGTCCCGGTCGTCCCAGGTCTCGATGCCCCGGTAGCGGCTGGAAACGGTCTCCGTGCCCATGGCACTACCCACCCCGCCCCGGCCGCCAAGCGCCGGCGACGGCGGCACCGACGCGGCGCCGGAGCTCGGCAATACCGGTCTCGCGCTCGCGGCTGGGGTGCACCCGGTTGGTGAGCAGGGTCCAGGCGGTGCCGCGGCCGAAGTCGATCCACAGCCCGGTGCCGGTGAAGCCGGTATGGCCCAGGGTATCGGCGCTGCACAGGCCGCCGCCGCTCCAACCCGGGTGCTTGCGCTGCCAGCCGAGCGCCCATACGTCGCCATGGGGGCGGCGCATCTCTATGAGCGCCGCCGGCGACAGCGCCTCGCCGGCGAGCAGAGCGCGTGCGAAATCGAGCACCCCGTCGACGGTGCCGAACAGGCCGGCATGGCCGGCGGCGCCGCCCAGGGCATACGCGCGCTCGTCATGCACTACGCCGCGTACTACTGCGCCGCGCCAGGGGCAGTCCTCGGTCGCCACCGATTTGGCGGGGTCCGGCCGGAAGGCGAGGCCCTCGCCCAGCGGAAGCTCGTCGAGCCGCCGGCTATGCACTCGCTCGAGGATCAATCCCAACAGGATGTAGCCGATGTCGGAATAGATCGGGGGCCCCAGGGCCCAGGGATGGCGCACCAGCACGTCGCGCAGCGCCGCCGGGTCGTCGGACCAGTCCTGGAAGGCGATGAAGGGCTCGAACCCGGCCTGGTGGGTCAGGAGCTGGCGCAAGGTGAGGCGTCCCACCGGCGGCACCGCCTCGGGCAGGAAGCGCCCGAGCCGGTCCTCCAGGTCCGCCTCGCCCGCCTCCACCAGGCGCAGCACTCCGGGCACGGTGACCATCACCTTGGTGAGGCTGGCCAGGTCGAACCACATCTCCGGCGTGAGCGCGATTTCCTCGGGATCCCACTGGGCGGCGCCGCAGACGGATATCGCGCGCGCACCGCTCAGGTCGACGACGCCCAGGGCGGCCCCGGGCAGACGGCCGTGGTCAATTGCGGCTTCGATCAGGCGTTCGGCGGCGGCGAGCATGGGACGTCGGCGAGGCTCCAGGAACGGCGGCGTCTCGATAGCACGGCGACGGTAAACGTGTCATTGCCGGCCGCGTTGACGGCGCGTGGCGCACGCGACCATAGTGTCGCCGGCCACGGGCGGAGGCCCTACCGATTCCCAACCCCACCTACATTGCAGTCGATGGCGGCGCCAGCGGGACACGCATTCGCGTCACCAACGGCGCCTGGTCGGCCGATCTCGCTGCCGGACCGACCAGCCTCACCCTCACCGGCGCGGCGGCGTGGCAGGTGATCCTGGGCGCCCTGGCGCCGGTCCTGGACGATCGAGGGATCCCGCACCTGCGGGACGCCCGCTTCGGCCTCGGCCTGGCCGGGGCCAACAGCGCCGGCCTGCGGGCCGCCTTCCTCGCCGTGGCGCCTTCGGCTGCCGCCGTCAGCCTCGCCACCGATGCCCATACGGCCGTCCTGGGCGCCCATGGCGGCGCACCGGGCGCGGTCATCGCCGTCGGCACCGGCTCGGTGGGCTATCGCCTCCATGCGGACGGGTCAGCGAAGCTGGTCGGCGGATGGGGCTTCCCGGTCGGCGACGAGGGCAGCGGCGCGTGGCTTGGCCGGCGTGCCATCGGCGGTGCGCTCAGGGTCCTCGACGACGGCGGCGGCCCGCCGCCGGAGGGGCTCCACTGCGCCCTCCTCGACCGCTGCGGGCCGGATCGGGACGCCCTGCTCGCCTGGCTCCACGGCGCGCGCTCTGCCAAATACGCGGAGCTGGCGCCAATGGTGCTCGAGCACGCCGGCCGGGGCGATTCGGCGGCAATGGCGCTGGCGCGTGACGCGGGCCGGGAGATCGACCGCCTGGCCCTGGCTCTGGACCGGTCGCGGCGGGCGCCCCTCGCCCTCACCGGCGGCCTCGCTGCGCCGCTGACACCCTATCTGCCGGCAGAGCTCGCCGGATGGGTGCGCCCGCCCCTGGGCGACGCGCTGGACGGGGCACTGCTGCTTGCCATGGGCGAGGCACCCGAGGAAAAGCCAGCGCCGTGAGCGCGCTCGCGGGCCGTCTCCTCACGCCCGAGGGCTGGGTCGCGGGTCGGGTCCTTTTCGGCGCTCGCATCGAGGCCATCGAGGCCGGCGACATGCCCTCGGACGCGCCCGCCATCCTGCCCGGCTTCGTCGATCTGCACGTGCCCGGCGGCGGCGGCGGCGATGCGCTCGAGGGTGCCGACGCCGTGCGCACCATCGCCCGCACCCATGCGCGCCATGGCACCACCGCCCTGTTGCCGGCACCGGTGACGGCGCCGCAGGAGCAACTGGCGGCGGCGCTTACTGGCATCGCCTCCGTCCACGCCGACCGCCGGCCGGGCGAGGCGCGGGTGCTGGGGGCGCACCTCGAGGGGCCGTTCCTCAACCCGGACAAGCTGGGTGCGCAGCCGCCCTTCGCGCGCATGCCGGACCGGGTGGAGATGGACCGCCTCATCGCCCTCGCCCCGGTCAGGGTCGTCACCCTGGCGCCGGAACTGGACGGCGCGCCGGCGCTGATCGCCGATCTAGCGGCAAAGGGCGTGCGGGTACAGCTCGGCCACAGCCTGGCCAGCTACGAGGAGACAGTGACCGCGCTCGAGGCCGGGGCCGCCGGCTTCACCCACCTGTTCAACGCCATGAGCGGTCTCGATCACCGCGCCCCGGGCATGGTCGCGGCGGCCCTGGCGCACGCCGAGTACGCGTCGCTGATCCCGGATTTGGTGTGCGTGCACGGCGGCGCCATCCGGGCGGCAATGCGCGCGATCCCGCGACTGTTCGCCGTCACCGATGCCGTCGCCGCCGCCGACATGCCCGACGGAAAGTACCCCTTGGGCAGCCATACGGTGGAGAAGCGTGGCGACCTCGTGACCCTGCCCGACGGCACCCTGGCGGGCAGCGCCCTCACCATGGATCGGGCGCTCAAGAACCTCGTGAGCATCGGCCTCGAACTCGCCGACGCGGCCAATCGTGTTGCCACCTACCCGGCGGATTTCCTCGGTCTCACGGATCGCGGCCGCATCGAAGTCGGCGCCTGGGCGGATTTGGTAGTGCTGGGCCGCGAACTCGGTATCGAGGGAGTTTTCGTCGAGGGCGAATCGATCCCGCTTTATACCAAGTCTCGGTAATAGGAACCCACGTCACCGCCACGATTTGGTCCGCGGGCTAGGCGCGCTTCGCACTTCGAGGCCCCCGCATCGGATAAGGCGCGCAACGACGCCAGCGGACAAAAGTTGGCGGTGAAATGGGTCCTTATTACCGAGACTTGGTATAAGCCCAAGCCGCTTGCTCGCCTTGGTCAACGTGTTGGCATGGGCGACGGCCCAGAAAATGCGCAGCTGATGCAGGGTCGTTTTCTAAGGCGATATTATGAAACCGAGTGCAACCATGAGAAAACGCCACTGCCTTAAAAACAACACGATTTCAGTCTTATAGTCTGTCTCACTCTATCCCTTGCGGTTTCACACTGTTACGCATATTATGCCACCCACACCAGTTTTGGGTAGCGGGCCATGCGATTTACTGACAGATCGATAAAAGCGCTCGGGCCGAAGTCCGAGCGGTTTGAATTTTGGGAAGA
>JAZFQY010000124.1:0-12872 GCA_036445355.1 Alphaproteobacteria bacterium | reverse complement strand
CGCTTGGCCGTCTCCTGGCCCTTGATGTCCTTCAAGTCCGGGTAGGAAACCGGCCCGTCGTCGAGGCGCGGCACCGGCGGCGACAGCACCTGGGAGCCCTTGAAGTGGTTGATGAGGGCGATCAGGTCCGCCGGCGCCAGCACCGACAACCCCTCGACCCAGGCCGCATCGCCGCCCTGGGGAGCGGGGCAGATGAGGCCGCGCCCGCGGCCGTGGGCGCCGATGGCCGCCGGCAGCACCCCTGCCACGGGGGTGAGCCCGCCGTCCAGCGCCAGCTCCCCCAAGGCGGCGTAGTCCGCCAGCTCCTCCCCCGGCAGCGCCCCCATGGCCACCAGCAGGCCGCAGGCGATGGGCAGGTCGAAGTGGCTGCCCTCCTTGAGGACGTCCGCCGGCGCCAGGTTTACGGTGATGCGCTGGGGCGGCAGGGCGAGCCCCAGCGTGGCCAGCGCCGCGCGCACTCGCTCCCTGCTTTCCGCCACCGCCTTGTCCGGCAGCCCGACGATCGTGAAGGCGGGCAGGCCGGAGGCCATGTGCACCTGCACGTCGATATCGAGCACGTCGATGCCGTGGAAGGCGACGGTGTTGACCCGCGCGACCACGCCAGTTCCCCATTATTATTGGCGCCGAGTGTAGCACCGGCCCCGAGGCGGTGGTATAGGCGTCGGCGGTGCCGCGACAGCGCGTTGAGCCCGCTGGCGGGCGGCGGTGAGGGCGTCTACCCCACCCCGCGTGCGTCGACCCGCGCCTCGATGGCGTCCCAGATCCGCGCCTCCAGCGACACGCCATCGAAACGGCCGATCTCCTGGATGCCGGTGGGCGAGGTGACGTTGATCTCGGTCAGATAATCGCCGATGACGTCGATGCCGGTGAAGATCAGCCCCTGTTCCTTCAGGGTCGGGCCGATGGCGGCGCAGATCTCCCGGTCGCGGGCATTCAATTCCGCCTTCACCGCCTTCGCACCCACATGCAGATTGGCGCGCGCCTCGCCCTTGGGCGGGATGCGGTTCAGGGCCCCGGCGGCCTCGCCGTCGATCAGGATGATGCGCTTGTCGCCGGCGCGCACCGCGGGCAGGTAGCGCTGCACGATTACCGGCTCGCGGTAGATCTCGGTGAACATCTCCAGGAGCGCGTTCAAGTTCTCGTCCTCGGGGGCGACGTGGAAGACCCCGACGCCGCCATTGCCGAACAGGGGCTTGACGATGATGTCCTTGTGGCGGGCGCGGAAGTCGAGGATCGCCCGGCGGTCGCTGGTGATGAGGGTCGGCGGCATGAGACCGTCGAACTGAGTCACGAATAGCTTCTCCGGCGCGTTGCGCACCGCCACCGGATCGTTCACCACCAGGGTCTCGGGGTGGATGTGCTCCAGCAGGTGCGTGGCGGTGATGTAGGCCATGTCGAAGGGCGGGTCCTGGCGCATCAGCACCACGTCGACTTCGGCTAGGTCGAGGGCCACCGGCTCGCCCAGGGTGGCGGGATTGGCGGGCTCGCGGCGCACCTCCAGCGTGCTGGCGCGGGCGACCACCCGGCCCTCTAAGAGGCTCAACGCCTGGGGCAGATAGTGATGGAGCGAATGCCCGCGCCGTTGCGCCTCGAGCGCCAGGGCTAAGGTCGAGTCGGCATCGATGTCGATGCCCGCAATCGGGTCCATCTGGATGGCGACGGCGAGGCTCATGACGCTCCGGCTCGTTCGCGGGCGCCGCCGGGCGCCCACGGCACAGCATGCGGCTGGCTATCTAATTATAGTGCTAGATCAGCCGCGCTTCGAGGTCTTGCACGGGGGACGCGACACGGTCACGCGCGGCCCCATGGGGCACGGACCGGTGCCCCTTCGCCATGGCGCGCGCGCTCAGGACCGCTTGCGCAGCGGATCGCCCTTTATCAGGACGTGGCTCACCACCCGCTTCACGTAGGGTGTGGTGCGCGCCGTCTCCAGCGCCCGGTCGAGCTCGGCCTGGTCCTGGGCCAGGCCCAACAGGTAGACGATGCCGCCAACCGACTGGACGCTGTAGTTGATGGCGACAATCTCCTTGGCGAACAGGAGCTTGGTGCGCAGCTGGGTGGCGATCCAGACGTCGCGGGAGTATTCCTGGACGCCGCCGGAGGGGCGCACCGCGACCTCGTTGATGACGTCGCGCACGCCGCCGGGCTGCCAAGCCAGGCGAATGGCGTCCTCCTGCATCTGCATGTCGGGAACGACGCCGCTCACCAACACCCGCCCCTCGTAGATCTGCAGGTTCAAGGCCTGCATCAGCACGATGTCTTGCCTGAACCACAGATCGTTGATCTCGACCCGGATCTGGGCGTCGCGCGCGGTACCGCTGACGCCGCGCTCCTGGGCGGCGGCGAGCCCGACGGTGGCGCCGGCGCCGGCGGCGAGCACGACGGGGCCGCACCCGACCAGCGCGCCGAGAAGAAGGAACGCCAGTGCGATATGACGGTTACGCTTCGCTGTACGATGCATGCTGTCCTCGCTGGCGAATCGGTCGCCGCCATACTTATGCCGAACGGGCGTTGCTGTCACTGGGAAGTCACGCCGGCGGGCGCCAGGCGTCGACAATATGCTTCGGCGTCCGCCATGGCTCGACCAGCATCACGTCGAAGCGCACCCAGCAGCCTGCGAGCTCGCTGCGCCCGCCCAGGAAGTGCTCGGTGGCGCGGGCGATCCGCCGCTGCTGGCGCGGCGTCAGCGCCGCCGCCGCGTCGTCGAGGCGCATCCGTGCCTTGACTTCGACGACGGCGACGGTGCGGCCGCGACGCGCCACGATGTCGATCTCGCCCACCGGCGCGCGGTAATTGCGCGCCAGGATGCGGTAGCCCTTGAGCCTGAGCCAGGCGGCGCACGCGGCCTCCGCCAGTCGGCCGCGGCGCCAGCGCCGGCGGCGGTCGCGGCTCAGTCCGCGTCCTCCTTCGGGCGCGCGGCGTGGATTTCGCCCAGGCCCAAGGCGCGGGCATAGACCTCGCGCCGTCGCATGCCGGTGGCCGCCGCCACGCGGTCGACGGCGTCGCGCAGGCTGTGGGTAGCCAGCGCCGCGCCCAGTTCTCTGTCCAAATCCTCGGCGCTCGCCGTGGGCTCCAGCGGCGGGCCGACGATGATCGCGATCTCGCCCTTGGGCGGTCCCGCGGCACGGTAGTGCTCGGCCAGCGCGGCGAGGCTCTCGCGGCGCACCTCCTCGTGCATTTTGGTCAGCTCCCGCGCCACCACCGCCGGCCGGTCGCCCAGCAACTCGACCATGTCGGCGAGGCTGGCTGCGAGGCGCCGGGGCGACTCGAAGAAAACCAGCGTCGCCTTCAGCATGGCGATTTCCTCGAACGCCCGCCGCCTGGCGCCGCGCTTCGGCGGCGGAAAGCCGGCGAACAGAAAACGGTCGGTGGGCAGGCCCGAGACCACAAGCGCCGCCAATGCCGACGACGGCCCGGGCACGGGAACGACATCGATCCCGGTCTCGATCACCGCGGTGATGAGCTTGAAGCCCGGATCGGAGATGAGCGGCGTACCCGCGTCGCAGACCAGGGCCACGCTCTCGCCTGCAAACAGTCGCGCCAGCAGTTTTGGTCGCACCTGCGGCGCGTTGTGGTCGTGGTAGCGCGTCATCGGCGTGCCGATGGCATGCGCACGTAAGAGCTTGCCGGTCACGCGCGTGTCTTCGCAAGCTATGACGTCGACGGCGCGGAGGGTGTCGCGAGCGCGCAGGGTGAAGTCGCCCAGATTGCCGATCGGCGTGGCGACGATGTAAAGCGCGCGCGGCAGCCGCGGCGCCGGTTTACTTGTCGCGGCGCCGGCGCTACCTTGCCGGTGTGCACGTCCGGCATGATCGGAGAGATCCCGTGCGCCCGATTTCCGTGCCTTGCGTATATCCGTTGCTGGCATGGCTCGCTGCCGTGCTTATGCTGTCGGCCTGTGAGGGGGTCACCCTACCGGGGCTATCGACCGTTGGGCAAGGCCCGGCGGAGAGGCCACCGATCACGGTGCGCGGCCCGACGCTGGCAGAGCTGCTCGGCGAGGGTGGGCTGGCCGAAGAGGGCGGGGCGCCCTTGTCGGAGAGGCTGGGAGCGCCGTTCGGTTTCGATCAGTTCCGTATCGGCCTCTTGGTGCCCCTATCGGGTCCCGAGGCGGCGCTCGGCCGCGACATGCTCGACGCGGCGCAGCTGGCGCTGTTCCAGATGGCCGGCGAGGACTTCGTGATCCTGGCGCGCGACACGCGCGGCACCCCCAAAGGCGCCGCCGACGCCGCCAATTCGGCGATCAGCGCCGGGGCGCAGCTGATCATCGGGCCGCTGTTCGCGACCTCGGCGGAGGCGGTGGCGCCCCAGGTGCGCTCGCGCGGCCTCAACATGATCACCTTTTCCAACACGCGCTCCGTCGCCGGCGACGGCGTCTTCGTCATGGGCTTCATGCCCCAGGCGCAGGTCGATCGCCTGGTGCGCTTCGCGACCTCCCAGGGCCTGGCGCGCTTCGCCGTGGTCGCGCCGTCCAACGATTACGGCGTCGAAATGGTGCAGGAGCTGGCCCGCGCGACCCAGAGAACCGGCGCGACCTTGAGCCAGGTGGCCTACTACGCCACGGCGGGGGCGGACAATCTGGACGAAGTCGTGAAAGATCTGGCGCAGTACGAAGAGCGGCGCGAGGCGTTGGATGAGCAGCGAAAGCTCTTGACCGAGCGTGGCGACGAGGTGTCGCAACAAGCACTGAAGCGGCTCGAGGGCCGCGACACCATCGGCGATGTCGAATTCGATGCCATTCTGATCCCGGCCGAGGGTGAGACGTTGATGCAGTTGGCACCGCGGCTGGCCTTCTACGATATCGACCCGGCGCGGGTGCGCTTCTTGGGCACTTCGGAATGGGACGAAGAAGGTATCGGCGCCGAGCCGGCCTTGAACGGCGCCTGGTTCACGGCGCCGCCGCGCCTGGCGCGTGCCGATTTCGAGGCCCAGTTCGCCGAGATCTATGGTCGCAAGCCGGCGCGCTTGGCGACCCTGGCCTTCGATGCCACCGCCCTCGCCGCCGTGCTGGCGCAGAAGGCCGTCGGCCGGCGCGCCAACGCGTTCAACGCCGCGGCACTCACCGCACCCTACGGCTTCGCCGGCATCGACGGTATCTTCCGCTTCCTGCCGTCGGGCGAGGTGGAGCGCGGATTCAGCATCCTGGAAATCAAGCGCCGGGAATTCACGGTGATCGATCCGGCGCCGGACAGTTTTCAGGCGCTCCTCAACTAGAGCCTTCTCGGGTCATATTGACGCATTCTGACAGGGCCCTTTTGGGTCAGGGCGGCATCACGCCAGCAGCGCCACGGTAACCGCGTCGAGCCGCAGGCGCCCGGCCGGCGTCGCGCGCAGGCCGGCGGCGCCCAGTTCGAGCAGCCCGGCGTCCATGAGGGGCCGGAGCCGGGCGGGGTCGATGGCCTCCTCGATGTCCCGCCCCAGCCGGCGCCGGAGATCGGCGCGTCGCACGCCGCCGGTGAGCCGCAGGCCCATCAAGAACAGCTCGTCGCGCAGGTCCTCCGGCGTCAGGCGCGTGCGGGCCCGTGTCCCATGGCCGTCGCGCTCGACCCGCTCGAGCCAGGCCTCCGGCGCCCGGTGCTGGCGCGTGGCGACGACCGCGCCCGCCGCGGCCAGCCGGCCGTGGGCGCCGGGACCGACGCCCACATAATCGCCGTGGCGCCAAGTTGTGAGATTGTGGCGGCAGGCCTCCCCCGGCCGGGCGTGGTTGGACACCTCGTAGGCGGGAAGGCCGGCGGCGGCCAGCATCTCTTGGGTTGTCTCGTAGAGCGCCGCCGCCGCGTCCGCCCCGGGCAGCGCCAGCTCGCCGCGAGCGTGGCGGGCGTAGAAGGCGGTACCGGGCTCGATGGTGAGCTGATAGGCCGAGAGGTGGCCGCCGGCATGGGCGAGGGCGCGCCGCAGCTCGTCCCTCCAGTCGGCGAGGCGCTGGCCGGGCCGGGCATAGATCAGGTCGAAGGAGAAGCGCGGGAATATGCGCGCCGCCACCGCCACCGCCGCCAGCGCCTCGCGCGCCGAATGGCGGCGGCCGAGGAACCGGAGCGCGGCGTCGTCCAGGGACTGCACGCCGAGGCTCACCCGGTTGACCCCGGCCTGGCGATAGGCTTCCAACCGCGCCGCCTCGACCGAGGTGGGGTTGGCCTCGAGTGTGATTTCGATATCGGAACGAGGGCGCCAGAGGGCGCGCACGCGCTCAATCACCGCGGCCACGGTCTCCGGCGTCATCAGGGACGGGGTGCCGCCGCCGAAGAACAGGCTGGTCGCGCGCCGGCCTGTGGTTTCGCGTCCGTAATGATCCAGCTCGCGCAACAGGGCGTGGCGCCAGCGGCGCTGGTCCACGGCCTCGCGCACATGGCTGTTGAAGTCGCAATAGGGGCACATGGACTGGCAGAACGGCCAGTGCACATAGACCCCGAATCCGGGGTCGTCCGCCTCAGGCGGCGAGGCAGGCGCGGGCGAGCTTGGCCAGGGCACGGCCGCGGTGGCTGATGGGATGTTTCGCATTCGGTTCCATTTCGCCGAAGGTCAGTCCGCCGCCCTCGTCGGGCACGAACATGGGATCATAGCCGAAGCCGCGCCCGCCGCGCGGCGGCCAGACGAGCATGCCGTGGACCCGACCCTCGAAGGTCTCCACATGGCTGTCAGGCCAGGCAAGGGCCAGGGCGCTGACGAAGTGGGCGCGCCGGTTGAGCGCCCCGTCGAGTTCCCGCCACACGCGCTCCATGGCGATCGTGAAATCCTTGCCGGGCCCGGCCCAACGCGCCGAGTAAATGCCCGGCGCGCCGCCCAGGGAAGGCACCACCAGGCCCGAATCGTCGCCGAGCGCCGGCAGCCCGGTGGCGACCGCCGCCGCCCGCGCCTTGATGCGCGCGTTGGCCACAAAGCTATCGCCAGTCTCTTCGGGCTCGGCCAGCTCCAGCGCCGCCGCCGAGGCGACCTCGATCTCATAGGGTGCCAACAGCTCGGCGATCTCGGCCGCCTTGTCCGGATTGTGGCTGGCGACGACCAGAGGCCCCTCGGTGAGCTTGCGCGTCATGGAGAGGTATTCGGCGCGGGACTAATCGAGCCCCAGGGCGCGGCGCTGAATGGCGTCGAGCCGCTCGGCGCCGGCCCGCGCCAGATCCAGCAGGCGCAGGAACTGGTTGCGGCTGAAGGGCGACTTCTCCGCCGTGCCCTGGATCTCGACCAGGCGGCCGGCACCGGTGAGGACGAAGTTCGCGTCGGCCTGGGCGTTCGAATCCTCGGCGTAATCCAGGTCGAGCACCGCCTCGCCGTCATAGAGTCCCGTGGACACGGCGGCGACCAGGTCCGACATCGGCACGCGCGCGATCTTGTCCGCCGCGACCAGGCGCGCGAAGGCAATATGCAACGCGACGCAGGCGCCGGAGATGGCGGCGGTACGCGTGCCGCCGTCGGCCTGCAGCACGTCGCAGTCGAGGCGGATCTGGCGCTCGCCGAAGGCGGTAAGGTCGGTCACCGCGCGCAGGGAGCGGCCGATCAGGCGCTGGATCTCCTGGGTGCGCCCGGTCTGGCGGCCCCGCGCCGCCTCACGGTCGGTGCGGGTGTTGGTGGCGCGCGGCAGCATGCCATACTCGGCCGTCACCCAGCCGCTGCCGGAGTTGCGCAGGAACGGCGGCACCCGCTCCTCGGTCGAGGCCGTGCACAGGACATGGGTGTCGCCGTACATTGCCAGGCACGACCCCTCGGCGTGCTTGCTGACGCCAGTCTCGAGGGTGACCTCGCGCAGCTGGTCTGGGGCGCGGCCGGAGGGGCGCATGGAGGGTCTCTCTCGGGCGGGAACGGCCGGCGCCGCTCCAGAACCAAGTCGCACGCAAGCTAGCCGCTCATGCCCACGGCGTCCACCCTGCCGGCCGTTTGAATGGGTGGGCGCGTTGTTGATAAGCCTTGGGCGGTTGCCTACATTCAGTCGGCCCTGGGTAGGCGATTACGTGGACGACCACGTGGACGGCCATGAGGACGGCCATCGCAGGAACGGGCATTGACCGATCGGGAGCGGCGGCGTGACCCGGATGATCGACGAACTGAACGACCGCAGCCGCAAGATTCTGCGCCACGTGGTCGACACCTATCTCGAGACCGGCGCCGCCACTGGCTCGCGCACTCTGGCGCGACTCCTGGACATGGAGTTCTCGCCGGCCACGATCCGCAACGTAATGGCCGACCTGCAGGACGCGGGGCTGCTGTTTTCGCCGCACACCTCCTCCGGTCGGCTACCGACCGAGGCCGGGCTGCGGCTGTTCGTCGACGGCATCCTCGAGGTCGGACGCCTGAACGAGAGGGAACGGGACTCGATCGAAAGCCAGTGCGCCGCCGCCGGCCGCAATGTCCAGCAGGTGCTGGAGGAGGCGGCGAAGATGCTCGCCGGGCTCAGCAACTGCGCCGGCCTTGTCGCGGCGCCGAAGCAGGACTCGCACCTCAAGCACATCGAGTTCGTGAGCCTCGGCCCGAGCCGGGCGATGGTCGTGCTGGTGACGGCCAACGACAGTGTCGAGAACCGCGTTATCGACCTGCCCATGGGCATGCCCGCCTCCGCCTTGATCGAAGCCTCCAATTATATGTGCTCGCGTATTATCGGCAGGACACTGGACGAGGCGCGGCAACAGATCCGGGTCGAGCTCGATGCCCACCGGGCCGATCTCGACGCACTGACCCAGCGCTTGGTTGAGGACGGCCTGGCGGTGTGGAGCGGCGGGGAAGGGCCGCGTTCGCTCATCGTCAGCGGCACGGACAAGCTGCTCGACGACATTCTCGCGCTCGAGGATTTGGAGCGGGTGCGCGCCCTGTTCGGCGCCCTGGAGACCAAGGAAGGGCTGATCAACCTGCTCGACGCGACGAGGAACGCCGAAGGCGTGCAGATCTTCATCGGCACCGAGGATCCGTCCTTCGGCCTCGCCGGCTGCTCGATGGTCATCGCCCCTTACGCAGGCAGCCGGCAGCAGATCGTCGGTGCCATCGGCGTCATCGGCCCGTCGCGCATCAACTACGCCCGCGTCATCCCAGTCGTCGATTACACCGCCCAGGTGGTCAGTCGCGTGTTGGCGGGAAAATAGGAACCGGCAAGGCACATGCCATGAATGGCGACGACAAGAAGAACGGCGACGACCCCAAGCCGGGCGAGGACGCGAAGCCGGCGAAGTCGCCGAAGCCGGCGAAGTCGCCGAAGAAGGCACCGGCGGCCGAGGCCGCCGAAACCGGCGCCGCGGCACAGAAAACCGCCGAGGGCGCCGAGGCGCCACCGGTGCCGGAGGCGGCGAACGACGACCCGGAGGCGCGCATCGGTGAGCTGGAGGTGCGCATCGGCGAGCTGGAGGCCGAAGTCGCCGAACTCAAGGATCAGTTTCTGCGCGCGCTGGCGGAAACGGAAAACGTGCGCCGGCGCTCCCAGCGCCAGCTCGAGGAGATGCGAAAATACGCCGCCGCCGACCTGGCGAAGGATCTGTTGAACGTGGCCGACAATCTACGCCGGGCTCTCGACGCCCTAACCGAGGAGGAAGCGGCGGAGAACGATTCCCTGGCCAAGCTGGTGGGCGGCCTCAAGGCGATCGAAAAGGACTTCCTGCAGGCCTTCGAGACCCATCACATACGCAAGCTGACGCCCGCCGACGAGCCGTTCGACCCCAACCTGCACCAGGCCATGCTCAGTGTCGAGAACTCGGACAAGCCCGGGGGCACGGTGGTGCATGTCTTGCAGCCGGGCTACATGCTGCGCGACCGGCTGTTGCGCCCCGCCATGGTCGGCGTCGCCAAGGGCGCCGACGACGAGGACAAGAAGGTCGACACCACCGCCTGAGCGAAGGCCGGCGCGAGAGCAGATCCGGGTCGATGAATCGCCCAAGGCGATTCTCATCGACCCGGTAATTCTGCTCTTAATATTTGATATAGAGCGGATTCACGCGATTGATCGGGTCCCGCGATGCGGCCTCGATCAATCACGATCCGCTCTAGCGTCGCCGGCGTCGGGAATGGCCGTTGGTGTTGCGGTGCTGCGAGGTGGCGGCCAGTTCTTCGGCACTGAGCGCGCCGTCGCCGTCCTTGTCATAGCGCGTCATCCAACGTGCCGAGGGCGCCGTCATTTCGTCCGCCGTCACGCTGCCGTCGCCGTTGGCGTCCAGCAGGTCGAAGATGGTGGTGGTGCGCATCGCCAGCAGCAGGTGGCCGCGGCGACGGAACTCGTCTGGGGAAATCAATCCATTGCCGTCGAGATCGGCGACGCCGAGGCGGCGCGTGTGCTCGTCCCGCATCTCCGCCTCGGAGATACGGCCGTCCCCGTCGAGGTCGAGCAGGTTGAGCAGCCGGCCGGCGCGACCGCCGCGCTCGCGCGCGTCCTGTGCCAGAGCCGCGCCGGCGGTCAAGGCCAGGATCGCCGCCGCGGCAATCAAGTGGTGGGTCAGTTTTCGCATCATGATGAGGTCCTTGGTCGATGTTTGTATTTTGTCACGACTGGGTGTCCTCCCTTATTACGTGCCGGCGGCCGCGTGCATCCCCGGCGCCCGTGGGCGTGCGCGGCCTCGTGCCCGACGCCGGCGGCGGCAGCAGGAACGTACCGCCGGGGTCGTGCGCCTCGAAGCGCCGCTTGGCCAGCGAACGTGTCTGCACGGCGTAGCAATAGGCGCAGCCGTGGGGGCAGGTGTCGTAATGGCCGATGTCGCGGCTTTGGGCGCACAGGCACCCGGGGCGGTTGCCGCCCTCGGGCGCCGCGATCGGCCGGCCGGCGACGTCCGACAGGCGCCCAGCGTCGATGCAGCGCGCCGGCCGGGCGACCCCTGCCAAGAGCTCGCTCTGGGCGCAGACCCTGAGCCCGATGCCGCGCGCCGCCGCCATCGCCGCCAGCTCGGCGATGAGGCCGCGCTTCTGGGCAGCGTCGGGATCGTGCCAGTTGAAGCCGTGCCGTCGCGCCGCCGCGGCGAGGTTGCGGCGGGTCTTGCGGTAGATGTGGGCGAAGGAGACCACGACCTCGTCGACAACCCCCTCGAGGGCGGCGGCCAGGCGCGCGAAGTTGCGCCGGTGCCAGTCCGGCGGCGTCAGTGAACTCACCAGAATCGGGTCATAGCGCCAGACGCCGGCCCGCGGACCGTAGTCCCCGGCCAGGGCGCGTAAGTCCTCCACCGCCCGCGACCGCTCGACGACCGATGGCTCGAGCGGTCGTGGATAGCCGTTGACCGTGTATTGGACGACAAAGGGAAAGTGCCGCCGAACATCGGCGAGGTGGGGCCGGAAGGGGCGCAGGTTCTTGGTCCAGAAAACGACGCCGTCCACCGCCTCCGGCGTCAGCGCCACGTCGTAGACCTGCCCGCCCCACGGGTTGACCATGCGACAGCTTCCGGCGGCGAGCCGGGCCATGAACCACGGCCCGTAGAAGGCCGGGATGTCGGTCTTGTAGCTGGCCGAGACGATCATGCGCGCGGCAGTTTCGCCGAGTCGGGCGCGTCGGGCAAGCGCCCGAGGCACGGCCGGCCTCAGGGGCCCGGAAATTAGCGCCACGCGCGCTTGCAGCGCCGCCGGCCGGACCCCATATCTCGCCTCAGGAGCGGCGGGCCGCGTTTGCGCGCGCCAGCGCCGCAAACGGGACATTGGGGGAGTGGATATCCGCGGCAACGGCGGCGGAAAATCCGACCGAGACAGGCGTGAGGGTCGTCATGAGCAGGGTCATCGGCATTGATCTTGGTACCACCAACTCCTGCGTCGCCATCATGGACGGCGCGCAGGCGAAAGTCATCGAGAACGCCGAGGGCGCGCGCACGACGCCGTCCATGGTCGCCTTCTCCGACAATGGCGAACGCCTGGTCGGCCAGGCGGCCAAGCGCCAGGCGGTCACCAACCCGGAAAACACCCTGTTCGCGATCAAGCGCCTGATCGGCCGCCGCTACGACGACGACGCCCTGTCCCGCAACCGCGACACCCTGCCCTTCAATGTCATGAAGGCCGACAACGGCGATGCCTGGGTCGAGGCGCGTGGCAGCAAGTACAGCCCGTCCCAGATCAGTGCCTTCATCCTGCAGAAGATGAAGGAGACGGCCGAGGCCTATCTCGGCGACAACGTGACTCAGGCGGTCATCACGGTGCCCGCCTATTTCAACGATTCCCAGCGCCAGGCGACCAAGGACGCCGGCAAGATCGCCGGCCTCGAGGTCTTGCGCATCATCAACGAGCCGACCGCCGCGGCGCTCGCTTATGGCCTGGAGAGGAAGGGTTCCGGCACCATCGCCGTCTACGATCTCGGCGGCGGCACCTTCGACATCTCGATCCTGGAAATCGGCGACGGCGTGTTCGAGGTCAAGTCGACCAACGGCGACACCTTCCTCGGCGGCGAGGACTTCGACAAGTGCGTCATCGACTATTTGGCCGACGAGTTCAGGAAGGAGCAGGGCATCGACCTGCGTCAGGACCGGCTCGCCCTGCAGCGGCTGAAGGAGGCGGCGGAGAAGGCCAAGATCGAACTCAGCTCGGCGACCCAGACCGAGGTCAACCTGCCCTTCATCACCGCCGACCAGGCTGGGCCCAAACACCTCAACATCAAGGTCACCCGCGCCAAACTGGAGGCCCTGGTCGACAAGCTGGTGGCGCGCACCGTCGGTCCGTGCAAGGCGGCGCTAAAGGATGCCGGCCTGAAGCCGAACGAGATCGAGGACGTGATCCTGGTCGGCGGCATGACGCGCATGCCGAAGGTCATCGAAACGGTGAAGAACCTGTTCGGGCGCGATCCCAATCGTGGCGTCAACCCGGACGAGGTCGTGGCCGTGGGCGCGGCGATCCAGGCCGGCGTGCTCGCCGGCGACGTGAAGGATGTGCTGCTGCTCGACGTGACGCCCTTGTCGCTGGGCATCGAGACCCTGGGCGGCGTGTTCACGCGCCTCATC
>JAZFQY010000123.1:0-5234 GCA_036445355.1 Alphaproteobacteria bacterium | reverse complement strand
GGCCCTGGGGCCGCAGCAGCAGGATCGCCATCAGGCCCACATACAGGAGGCCCTCGGCCACCGGGTAGGAGGCCCAGGCGGCCACGCCGACCTCGAACAGGGCGATCAGGAGCGCCCCGAGCACGGCACCGCCGATCCGGCCCCAGCCGCCGATGACGACAGCGATGTAGGCTTTGAGCATCAGCGCGCCGCCGTCGCTGGCGCTGACGAAGAACTGGTTAGCCAACAGGAGCCCCGCCGCGCCCGCCAACGCCATGGCGAGGGCGAAGCTGAGGCCGATCATGACCCCGACCCGGATGCCGAGGGCGCGCGCCATCTCCGGGTCCTGGGCCGTGGCGCGCAGCTTGCGGCCGAGCTGGGTGTAGCCGAGCAACAGAGCCAGGCCGGTGATCAACAGTGCCGCGACGGCGATGATGGAAAGGGATTGGCGGCTCAAGGCGAGCCCGGCCAGCGCCACCTGGCCGCCGCCGATGAGCGGCGGCGCGGCGTGCGGCGCGGCGCCGAATATGGCGTTGGCGGCGTTGGCGAGGATAATGCCGACGGCGATGGTGCTGATGAACACCGTCACCGGCGGCCGTTCCCTGAGGGGCACGTACGCGACCCAGGCGAAGATGAGCCCGAAGGCGGCCATCCCCGCCATCACCAGGGGCAGCAGCAACAGGCCCGGTAGGCCCACCTCCGGCGGCAGCAGCGTGGCGAGCGCCACGGCAAGGAAGCCGCCGGCCATGACCGTGTCGCCCTGGGCGAAGTTAACCGCGCCGGTGGCATTGAGCACCAGCACGAAGCCGAGGGCGGCCAGGGCGTAAGCGGCGCCGAGGGCGAGCCCATTCAACAGGAGCTGGGCCGTAAGCACGCCTCAACGCAGCCTTGTCACGTTCGCGTAGCGCTTGGCGATGGACGGCATGCGGCTCTTGCCGTCGTAGCAGATGATGACGGCGTCGTGTGCCATGTTGCCCTTGCCGTCGGAGCGGTAGGTCATGGCGAGGCCCTTATGGCTGCCGCCGGCGAGCGCGGCGCGCACCGCATCCGGGTCGCGGGCGCCGCCGGCAACCGCCGCCAGCACCATCTGCACGGCATCGTACTGGCCGAGGGCAAAGGCGTCGGGCTCGGCGCCGAAGGCGCTGCGATAGCGCGCGACCCACTCGTCCATTGCCGCGTCGCCGCCGGAGATCGGCGATGAGCCGCTTTCGGCGCACACGCCGGCGAGTTCCGCCGGCTCGAGCAGCGCCGCCGTCGCCGGCTGGTGCATGGCCGAGCCGGCAACGATGGGCAGCCCCAGCCCCATCGCCGCCGCCTGGCGGATGACCAGCGCCGTCGGCCCCGAATGCAGGTGCAGCAGCAGCACGTCGGCCCGCGCCGACTGCACCTTGCTCAAGGCCGGCAGCATGTCCTTGACCGCCACATCCAGGCCCTCGCTCGCCACCGGCGGCGCGCCCATCTCGGTGAGCACGCGAGTCAGGTGCTCGCGGCCGCTCTGGCCGTAGGCGGTGGTCTGGTAGAGGATCGCCGGGCGTCGGGCGCCCAGTTCCTCGACGGCATAGCGCGCATGGGCGGTCTTCACCACCGCGTCGCCGGGGAAGAAGCGGAAGATGTACGGGTTACCCATCTCGGTGATGGTGGCGGTGCCGGAGACGGTGACCAGCGGCACCTCGTAGACCGCGGCGAGGGGCAGCAGGGCCAGCATCTGGGTGCCGAGCATCGGCGCCACGACCGCGGCGACGGCCTCCTTCGAGACGCTGAGCGCGCGCTCGAAGGCGTTGACCGCGGCCTCCGGCGAAGTGGCCGTGTCGCCGATGTCGAAGACGACGCCCAGCGCTGGCGGCGCCGCCTCGAGCGCCAGAACCGCACCGTTGCGCTGGCTGGTGCCCTCGAGTGACAAAAATCCGGTGAGCGGCACCAGCACCGGGACCCGAATGGGCGGCTGCTGCGCCTGCGCCGGCGCCACGAGTATCGCCAGCGCGGCACATAGTAGGGCAACGATACGCGACATGTCGTCCTCCCTTCGGTCGGACACCGGGAGGCGCGAGGGACTACGATGACAGTCGTTCTGATGGCAGGTCGGCTGTGACGTCTCCCTCCGCCGGCATGGTCCGGGTCAGGTTCGATGGGTGTCATCTCAGCCCCCGCGCCCGCGGGGACACCCCAGCATCACCTATGCAAGCGAAAATGAGCCGCAGTCCGGGCAAAGTCAAGCCGTGCGGCCGATCAGTTCACCTTACGCCGTGCGAGGTAGGCGCCATCGCCGAACGCCTCGAACATGGCGTCGATCAGTGGGTGGACGATGGGATCGCCGCTTTCATCCGCCTCCAAATTGCGCTCGGCAACATAGGTGGTGTGCGTCGCCGCATCGACCAGCACGTGATACCAGGGCCGGACTTTGGGCGGCCGGGTGCGGGCCATGGTCTCGTACCATTCCTCCGTGCCCTGGAATGTCGCGTCGACGTCGAAGACCACCCCGCGATAGTCGAATAGCTTGTGGCGGACGAGTTGTCCCACACGGAAATTGGCACTGCTGTCTGACATGGCTGTCGGGCCGACCTTGAAATGAATCCGGCCACGGTTATAGCCCGAACCGCACGGCAATGGCGACCGCCTGGTACGGCGAGCATTCGCCGTCGCGGTCCCGAGTACGACGCACGGCATTGACCCGGCGCCGTGAAACGGCATAGTCGAGGCGACTTGTTCGTATCGGGCGAGACGGCGATGAGCGCCAACATGATCGGCTCCTTGCGGCCGGCCATCGGGGAGCTAAAGGACTCCCTGATCCGCCGCATCTCGGACACGGCGATGGGGCGGGACGACGTGATCCCGCTGTGGTTCGGCGAGCCGGACACGCCGACTCCGGAGTTCATCAATCGGGCGGCGACGGCGGCGCTCGCGGCCGGGCACACGTTCTACATGCCCAACCGGGGCCTGCCGGAGCTGCGCGCGGCGCTCGCCGGCTACATGACCCGCCTGCACGGAATCGATATCGGCGAGGAGTGCCTCACCGTCACCAACTCCGGCATGCACGGCATCATGCTGGTGATGCAGGCGCTGATCGATCCCGGCGATAACGTGATCGTGCCCATGCCGCTGTGGCCGAACTGCGCCGAGACCGTGCACATCATGGGTGGCGAGGCGCGGCGGGTGCCGATGGCGCTTGGCAACAGCGGCTGGCGCCTAGATCTCGAGCAGGTATTGGACGCCTGCGACGGGCGCACCAAGGCGGTGTTCATCAACTCGCCGTCCAACCCGACGGGGTGGATGATGCCGGCGGAGGATCAGCGCGCGCTTCTCGACGCGTGTCGGGAGCGCGGCATCTACATCATCGCCGACGAGGTCTATGTGCGCATCGTCTACGACCAGCCGCGCG
Organism: Alphaproteobacteria bacterium; assembly: GCA_036445355.1. Lineage (GTDB taxonomy): Bacteria > Pseudomonadota > Alphaproteobacteria > UBA6615 > UBA6615 > JAZFQY01. The sequence goes on along the minus strand of JAZFQY010000123.1, from coordinate 1,879 downwards.
CGCCCTCCTTCGTCGACATTGCCGAGGCGGAGGACAGGGTCATCGTCGTCAACAGTTTCTCGAAGTCGTGGCTGATGACGGGCTGGCGCCTCGGCTGGCTCACGCACCCGCCGGAGCTGGGTCACATCTTCGCCGTGCTCAACGAGTTCAACCTCGCCGGCCCGGCCACCTTCGTGCAGCACGCGGGCGTCGTGGCGGTGGAGCAGGGCGAGGAGCTGGTTTCCGAGATCGTCGACCGCTACCGCGCCAACCGGGACATGATCCACCAGCGCCTGGCGGCATTGCCGCGGGTGCGCACGACCCGCCCGCCGGGGGCGTTCTACGCCTTCTTCGCCGTCGAGGGGGTCGAGGACAGTTTCGCCTTTGCCGCCGAACTGGTGGACCGAGTGGGGGTCGGCCTGGCGCCGGGCCGCGCCTTCGGCCCCGCCGGGGAGGGGTATCTGCGCCTGTGCTTTGCCGCCCGCACCGAGACCCTGTCGGCGGCGCTGGAGCGCCTGGTGCCGGCGCTCGAGTAGGCCCACTCGACACGGCGACGGTGTGCGCTTGACAGAGTCGGCGTTCCGCCTCGTGCGGACAATCGCAAATCAGTGCGTCGCAGTGTGACGGATCCGCTCTAGTCGAGTGTTGCGACGGGCATTTGCGATTGTGCGAGGTACTGGAACGGCGCGGCGCCTATAGGCCGAACCGGTTCCACATCAGGCGCTCCTCGATCGCGGCGAGCGCGCCCTCGGCCCACAGACCGTGTTCACCGGGTTCCGTACCCGTGCGTAGCCGCCGTTGCAGCCAGCCTCGTGCATCGCCGACCGGCACCAGTTTCACCTTTTCGCCGAAGCGCTCACGCATGACCGAGCGCAGGTCGCCGATGCCGTCGATAATTCCTATCTCCAGCGCCTGCGTCCCGGTCCAGATGTCGCCATCGAAGACGTCGGTCTCCGTTGCCTTGAGGCGCTCGCCACGACGCTCGCGGACCAAGGCCTTGAAGGACTCATGCACGTCCGTCTGGATCGTGTGCAGGCGCTCGACATCGTCGATCTTTTCCTCCTGGAAGGGATCGAGCAACGCCTTTCGCGCGCCGGCGGCGTGCACCCGCCGCTCGATGCCGTAGCGGGCGATGAGATCGTTGAAACCGAAGCCCTGGTAAATGACGCCGATGGAGCCGACGATGGAACTGGCATCGGCGAAGATCTCATCCGCCGCGCAGGCGAGCCAGTAGCCGCCGGAGGCCGCGACGTCCTCGGCGAAGGCGAAGACCTGCACCTGCTTTTCGGTCGCCAGCTGACGGATGCGTTTGTGGATGAGCGCCGACTGGACGGGCGAACCACCCGGCGAGTTGACCGCCAGCGCCACAGCCTTGAGGTGTGGCAGCCTGAACGCCCGATCGAGGGTGCGGGCCAAATCCGCCAAATTGAGCCGACCGCGGCGCAGGGGCCCGGCGCCGCCGATGACGCCCGCCAGTCGGACCACGCTTACCACCGGCGGCCGTTCGCGCAGGCCGATTCTGCTCAATATCGCGTCCAGCATCACCGCCTACAAGTTGGGCCCCGCGCCGCGATTCACAAGTCGATTGCGGCGGCGTCGCGCAGCACGGCTTCAGCCTGGGGCGTGAACTCGCCGCCGTCGGCGTGCAGCACCAGACCCGCGGCGAGCCGAAAGGGCCTGCCAACGCCGCGGCGGGCGCTGATGATGACGCGCTTTGCCGGCTTTCCCCGGCCCGGCCATAGGGGAAAGACCACCGTCTCCCCGGCGCGGCCATCGAGCCGGGCCAGCACCTCGTCGAGGCGGTCGGCGCGATGGATCAAGGTCAGCCGACCCTTGCGCAGGACCAGCGCCAGCATGGCCTCGAGCCACGCGGCGAGGTTGGCCGCGCCCTCGACGACGG
>JAZFQY010000122.1:0-5143 GCA_036445355.1 Alphaproteobacteria bacterium | reverse complement strand
TGGCGCGCACGCCGGTCTCGGGCACGGCGTTCAGGTGCGTTGCCAGGGCCTCGCCGTCGAGGCCGGGGGCGGCGACAGAGCGGAACGGCGCGTCCGTGCCCCGCCCCTCGGAGACATTGGTGCCCTCCAGGAGGACGAGGCCGGGATAGAGCAACACCGCCTCCCAGTCGGGCAAGGCGGGCGAAGGCGGTGTCCAGGGCCCGGGCGGCGCCAGGGGCTCGTCTCCGGCAGGGATGACCGTGAGCTCGACTTTTCCGTCCAAACGCTGGCTCGCGAAGTCACCGAGCAGCGTCCCCAGCGTTCGCCCATGCCGGTAGGGCACGTCGAAATAGCCGACGAAGGAGCGCAAGTCCGGGTCGAGCATGGGCCCGGCGACGCGCGTGCCCAACGGGTTGGGGCGGTCGCAGACGATCGCCTCGACCCCCCGCCCGGCCAGGGTGGCGAGGACGAGCGCCGCGGTTGTGGCGTAGGTGTAGCAGCGCACGCCCACGTCTTGCAGATCGATGATGACGGCGTCCAGATCGTCCAGCGCCTCCGGCGCGGGCGCGCGCCGCGGGCCGTAGAGGCTGTGCACCGGCAGGCCCAGCTCCGGCTCGATGCCGTCGCCAACCCCGGCGCCGTCGGCCACGCTCCAGCCATGCTCCGGCGCGAACAGGCGCACTAGGCCTTGCGCGCCCGTGCCCAGGGCGCAGGCGAGGGCGTAGGCGGTCTGCGCCCCGTCCCGGGTCATGCAGGCGCGGTTGCTCAGGAGCCCGACGCGCCGGCGGCGGAGCCGCGCCACCAGTTCGGCGTCGACGAGCAGCCGGTCGATGCCGGCGAGGGGCGGGGGCCGTGCCGCGAGCACCGGCGGGTGCTCAGGGCCCGCTCGGCAGCGCGCGCACCTTAACGCAGGCGCCCGGCGCGTCCTCGAGCGGCGCCAGGCCACCGTCGCCCGGTCTCCGCGCCGGCGCCTGGCTGCCCTCAGCCGGTTGATCGGCCGTCATGGCATCCTCTATAGTCCTGTCCTAGCATGTAAATTGTGTCGCGGTGATCGATGCGTCCCCTGGCGGGCGCCGGCCAGCCGCGCGGTGTTTGAGTCCGCGGCGTCAGGATGCGCGCGGCGGTATAACATGGGCTGGGACGCCGGTGTATGGCAATGCCGGTGGCGCGCTGCCGCCGACGCGCTTGGGAGACCAAGACGACATGCGTGACCCATTGCCCCGCCTGCACACGGCGACCAACCGCACTCGAAGATTGGTGCGCCGGAGCGCCAGCCTGGCCGCGGTGGCGGTGCTGGCCTTGATGGGCGGGTGCTCGCTCTTCGGCGACGACCGCGCCACCGACCCGAACACGATCCAGGGCCGGGCCGAGCGGGCAACCGCGGCGGCTGCCGCGGCGCCGTTCCCCAACCTGGCCGAGGTCCCCGACCGGCCACCGCCGGTGGCGATGCCGAGCGTGCGCCAGCGGATCACCGAAGGCCTGGCCGCCGACCGCAGCAACGCCCGCTACACGGCCGAGGCCATTCGCCTACAGGGTCAAACCGGCCGGACGGCGCCCGTGCAGACGGAAGCGCCCGCGGAAGCGGTGGCGCCGGCCGGCGAGGCGATAGCGGCCCCCCAGGTGGCGGCCGCGCCGGTTGCCGAACCGGTCAGGAGACCGACGCCCGCCACAGTCGAGATGGCGGCGGCCGAGCCGGCCGAGCCGGCCAGCGAAGCCGACGGCGCCAGTCCGGTCACGGTCGACATGACCGCCGTCGCAGCATCGGCGACGCCGGTGGCACTGCCGGCGCAGCTCCAGCTCGCCACGATCATTTTTGCCCAAAGCTCGTACGGTCTCGACCAGCGGGACAAAGAGGTCCTGCGCCAAGTCGCCCGCGTGCAGCGTCAATACGGTGGCAACCTGGTCGTGGTCGGCCATTCTTCGGGGCGAACCCGGGAGATCGACCCGCTGCATCACCGCATCATCAATTTCCAGCTCTCGCTGCACCGCGCCAATGCGGTTGCCCTGGCGCTGACCCGGTTCGGGGTCTCGTCCGAGAACGTGTTGGTCGAGGCGAGGGGCGCCTTGCAGCCCATCTATCTGGAATCCATGCCCACCGGGCAGGCCGGCAACCGGCGGGCGGAGGTCTACCTCATCCGCTAGATTTGCCTCGCGCCGGCGGCGCCGGCTCGGGTACAAAGGGTGCACGGGCGGCGTGGCGCGACGGCGTTCGCACGGCCAAATCGAGTTCCGGGGAGGCAAGACCAGGGCCCTTGCGGGCCGCGGCAAAGGACGCTGCCCGACGGATCATGGAGCAGGAATTCTACCGCATAAAACGGCTGCCGCCATACGTGTTCGCGGAGGTGGACGCGATGAAGGCGCGTGCCCGGGCGGCGGGCGAGGACATCATCGATTTCGGCATGGGCAATCCCGACCTGCCGACGCCAGCCCACATCGTCGACAAGCTGACTGAGGCCGCCCAGGATCCGCGCACCCATCGCTACTCCAACTCCCGCGGCATTCCGGGTCTGCGCCGGGCCCTGGCCGGCTATTACGGCCGCCGCTTCGGTGTCGAGCTCGATCCCGAGCGCGAGGCCATCGTCACCATCGGCTCGAAGGAGGGGCTGGCGAACCTGGCGCAGGTGATCACCAGCCCGGGCGACGTCGTCGTGGCCCCGAACCCGTCTTACCCGATCCACCAGTTCGGCTTCATCATCGCCGGCGGTGCGGTGCGCTACATCCCGGTGACGCCGGACGGCGAGCTGCTGGCGGCACTGGAGCGCGCGGTGATCCATTCGGTGCCCAAGCCGGTGGCGCTGGTGCTCAACTATCCCTCCAACCCAACGGCCCTGGTGGCGACGCTCGACTTCTATGAGCGCGTCGTCGCCTTCTGCCGCCGGCATGACATCCATATCCTCTCGGACCTGGCCTACGCCGAGATCTATTTCGACGGCGTGCCGCCGCCTTCGATCCTGCAGGTGCCGGGGGCGAAGGAGATCGCGGTCGAGTTCACCTCCATGAGCAAGACCTATTCCATGCCGGGATGGCGCATTGGCTTCGCCGCCGGCAATCCGCGGCTTATCGAGGCGCTGGCGCGCATCAAGAGCTATCTCGACTACGGTGCCTTCACGCCGATCCAGGTGGCGGCGGTGGCGGCACTCAACGGCCCGCAGGACTGCGTCGAGGCGACGCGCCGCGCCTATCGCGAGCGGCGCGACGTGCTGGTGGACGGACTGGCGCGCATCGGCTGGACCATCCCAAGGCCGCGGGCAACCATGTTCGCCTGGGCGCCCATTCCGGAGCCCTTCGCCTCCCTGGGTAGCCTCGAATTCTCGAAGCTCCTGTTGAGCGAGGCCAAGGTCGCGGTATCGCCGGGCGTGGGCTTCGGCGAGCATGGCGAGGGCCATGTGCGCATTGCGCTGGTGGAGAATAAGCACCGCATTCGCCAGGCGATCCGCAACATCAGGGGATTCCTGGCGCGCGCCGACGACACCGTGGCCGGCGGGCCGGGCCCGAGGGCGGCCGCCTCGTGAGCGCGCCGCTGAGGATCGCCGTCGCCGGCCTGGGCACGGTCGGTGCCGGGACCGTCGGGCTCTTGCGCGACAACGCCGAGCTGCTGGCGGTGCGCGCCGGCCGACCGTTGGAGCTGGTCGCGGTCTCGGCGCGCGACCGCGGGCGCGAGCGTGGCATCGATCTCTCTTCCGTCGCCTGGTACGACGATGCCGTGGTCATGGCCGGCGAGGCGCCGGTAGACGTGGTGGTGGAGCTCATCGGCGGCCCCGACGGGCCGGCCAAGGCCGTTTGCGAGGCGGCGATCGCGGCCGGGCGCGACGTCGTCACCGCCAACAAGGCGCTGCTCGCCCATCACGGCAACGAGCTGGCGCGCCTGGCCGAGGAAAAGGGCGTAGTGCTCGACTACGAGGCGGCGGTGGCCGGCGGCATCCCGATCGTCAAGGCCCTGCGCGAGGGCCTGGCCGCGAACCGTATCGAGCGCATCTACGGAATCCTCAACGGCACCAGCAACTACATCCTCAGCACCATGCGCGAGACCGGCCGCCCGTTCGACGAGGTGCTGGCGACGGCACAGGAGCTGGGATACGCCGAGGCCGATCCGGGCATGGATGTGGACGGCATCGACGCCGCGCACAAGCTCGCCATCCTGTCGAGCCTGGCCTTCGGCAGCGCCATCGATTTCGCCGGCGTCTATATCGAGGGCGTGCGCCACGTTTCGCCGCTCGATATCGAGTATGCCGAGGAGCTGGGCTACCGGATCAAGCTCCTGGGTTCGGCGCGGATCACCGAGGACGGCCTCGAGCAGCGCGTCCACCCTTGCATGGTGGCGAAGACCGCACCCATAGCCACCGTCGAAGGCGTCATCAACGCCGTCGTCGCGCGCGGCCATATCGTCACCGACACCGTCTATGAGGGCCCCGGGGCCGGGGCCGGGCCGACCGCGTCGGCGGTGGTGGCCGACCTTATCGACATCGCCCGCGGCCGGCGCGGCGCGACCTTCGGCGTGCCGGCGGCGGAGCTCGCTTCCCTGCCGGCGGCGCCTATGGAGCGCCACCGGGGCGCCTATTATCTGCGCCTGCAGGTACGCGACCAGCCCGGCGTCATGGCCGACATCACCGCTTGCTTCCGCGACGAGCAGGTGTCCATCGGGGCGATGATCCAGCGCGGCCAGTCACGGACCGAGGCGGTGCCCGTGGTGCTGACCACCCACGACTGCCAGGAGGCGGCGATGCGCCGCACGCTTGCGGCCATCGTCAAAGTCGATACTGTTATGGAAACGCCGCGCATGATTCGTATCGAGCCGCTCTGACGATCCGCTCGGGGGGAGGCAACCGGAATGAGCGCCGTCGAATATTCCGGCAAAGCGCCCAACGGCATGGACCGCAACTTGGCCGTGGAGGCCGTGCGCGTCACCGAGGCGGCGGCGCTGTCGGCCTCGCGACTGATGGGCAGGGGCGACGAGAGGGCCGCCGACGAGGCCGCCGTCAACGCCATGCGCAAGGCACTCAATGGCCTCGCCATCGACGCCACGGTGGTCATCGGCGAGGGCGAGCGCGACGAGGCGCCGATGCTGTTCATCGGCGAACGGGTGGGCACCGGCAAGGGTCCGAAGCTGGACATCGCCCTCGATCCCCTGGAGGGCAACACCATCACTGCCAAGGGCGGCACCAAC
>JAZFQY010000121.1:0-2675 GCA_036445355.1 Alphaproteobacteria bacterium | reverse complement strand
GCGCGGCCGCCCCTACCCCATCAGATATCCAGTGAAAGGGAGACGGACATGAGCAAGCGCTTCGACGTGGTCATCCTGGGCGCCGGCAACGCCGGCATGGGCGCCGCGGGAGCCCTGCGCGCCGCCGGCAAGACGGTCGCGATGATTGAGTCCTGGGACGTGGGCGGCACCTGCCCCTTGCGCGGCTGCGTGCCCAAGAAGGTGCTGGTCGCCGCCGCCCAGGTGCTGCACCAGATCGAGCGCGCAGCCGTCCACCACATCGATGTGGGTCCCGCGCGGCTCGACTGGGCCAAGCTCATCGAGCGCGAGCGCGGTTTCGTCGACGGCGTGCCGGAGGCCTTCGAGGAAAGCCTGGCGAGCCGTGGCATCGAGGTGATCAAGGGCCGCGCGCGGTTCGTCGGCCGCAATGCGGTCGAGGTGAACGGCGAGCGCGTCGAGGCCGGCAAGATCGTCATCGCCACCGGCTCCAAGCCGCGGCCGCTGCCGATTCCCGGCGCCGAGCACCTGATCACCAGCGAGGACATCCTGGAGCGGACGGAGCTGCCGGAGTCGCTCATCTTCATCGGCGGCGGGGTGATCGCACTCGAGTTCTCGCACGTCTACGCCCGGGCCGGCACCAAGGTGACGATCCTGGAGGCCCTGCCGCGCCTGCTGCCGCGCACGGAGGCCGACGCGGTGGCCCAGATCCACAAGGAGAGCGAGCGCATCGGCATCGACATCCTGACCGGCGTGAAAATCCAGGAGATCGCGCCCGTGGACGGCGGGCTCGAGGTCCGCTTCGAGCACGAAGGCGAGGTGAAGACCCTTGCGGCCAAGGCGGTCGCCAACGGCACCGGGCGCGTCCCGGACCTGGACGGTCTGGACCTGGATGCCGGCGAGATCGAGCACGACGGTACGCGCATCGCCGTCGATGAGACCTTGGCCAGCATCTCCAACCCGGACGTTTACGTGGCGGGCGATGTGCTCACAGGCTCGGCCCAGCTATCGCCGATCGCCACCTACGAGGGCCGGATCGTCGCCCACAACATCCTGGACGGGACGCCGAAGACGCCCGAATACGGCCACATCCCGGCCAATGTCTATACCGTACCCGCCCTGGCCAGTGTCGGCCTCACCGAGGCCGAGGCGGCCGAAAAGGGCCTCGATGTCACGGTCAAGGCCAACGACCTGGGCACCTGGCGCTCCTCGGCCACTCATGCCGAGAGCGTGGCCTATTCCAAGGTGCTGATCGAAAACGGCAGCGGCCGCATCCTGGGCGCGCACATCGTGGGCCACGGTGGCGAGGAGATCATCCACATCTTCGCGCTCGCCATGCAGCATGGCCTGACGGCGGATGACCTGGCGAACACGGTTTATGGCTATCCGACCTTCGCCTCGGACATCAAGAACATGCTGTGAGGCCGGGGACCGGCGGTTCCGTCGCGACGGCGCCGCCGGGCACCCCGCGACGCGCCGTGGTGACACTTCGCCGTGGCGGCTCCTGACGGTGAGAGGTTGGGCAGACCGACGCTTCCGGCAATCGCCGGGCGATCACCTCCCACGAATCTTTTTCAGCGCCTGCGTCACGGAATACACATGCACTCGCTCATCCTGCATGGCCATGAACGATGGGATCGCGACCTAGCTCAGTGGCCGCGGCCCGAACGGGAGGGCGTCGACGGGGAGGCCGGATCTCGGCACCCGGGCGGCCTCCATGATCTCCACGGCGCGCCCGGGCGCCACCCGGCCTAGATCGAACAGCTCCCCGGCCATGTCCTCGATGGCGCGCCAAGCCCGGGGTCGCCGGAGGGCGCGTAGCACGCGCCGCTGGGACGCCAGGTATGTGCACGAGATTTCCTCCGGCGTGGCGGGTGCCAGTCGGTATGCTCGGTCGATCGCACCGGGGTCGTGCGGCTCTCCCACCAGCGGGCCCTCGTCGCGCGAGCTGTACACGAGCAACAGCAGCAGCGCCCGTTGCGCGTCATCCAGCTCGTCCGGCCCGCATCCCAGGGTAAGACGGATATTGCGGCAGGTGTCCCACCAGTAACCGGGTACATGGCAGTCGAGCAGGGGGTTCAGCTCGCGACGCACCGACGACGCGTCGTACAGGTTGCACTCGCTGCCGCAAAGGTACTCGGCGAGCAGCCCCGCCTGGAACACCTCGACGCCGGCGAGCACCGTGCCCCGCACCAGTTCGGGCGGCGCCACGAGCAGTCGCCACAGCATCCAGCCGTGGTAATACACTCCCCTGCCACGGTGGCCGACGACGAGACCGAGTCCGCCCGGCGACAAGCCGCGCCGCCATGCAGCCACTGCGTGCCCCGCCTCGTGGTACGACGCCCACCGCCGGAGCAGGTCCTCTTTGCTCTGCATCAAGTCCGCGTCGGGCAGGCCGCCCGCGCCCGGGCCGCCGCACGCGATCACGCCCCGTCTCTCGCCAGGCCGCGCTGCGATGGCGTGCGTTGGCTCGCGGTGGGCCGCGCTCTCGGTCGTGTCCTCATCATGTCGTAGCCTAACCTTGGACAGAGCCGCAGTCAGCACGGGTGCGGTGGGATCGGCTAAAGCAGGCCTTGCACGGCTGCCGTGCCCGCTTCGACGACGGCCTTCGCGGCGCTGGTTCAAGGTGTTCTGGGACGGCGAACAGCTTTTCTGACCCGTGGTATGCAGTTGGGTCATTACGCCTCGGCGCGCGCCAG
>JAZFQY010000120.1:0-12137 GCA_036445355.1 Alphaproteobacteria bacterium | reverse complement strand
CGACCGCCTGGTCGGCCGATGCCCCGTTTCAGAAATTCCTGAAGACCGGCCGCCCGGCGCCGGTTCGCGTCCTCAGGTGACGGGTTGGCTCGGCCGGTCGCCCATGCCTACGGCCTCTTGGGCCGATCCCAGTGCCGATCACCGAGACCAGGATCATTCCCCTGTCCAATGCGGCCCGACGGCGGCACCCCTCGTTCGGCGCCGCTATCGACGGTGCCGAGGCGCCGGGGCGTCTTGAGTGTTCGCGGGGCTACCCGCCCGACGGCGGGTCCCGGCCGGCCGTGGCGGGCGCGCGGGGCGCGGGCGGATGCTGCTCTAGTGTGATGGTTCCGAAGTTCGTCACATTAAATGTGCCGAACTTCGGAAGCTGAATCACACTAGATTCAAATAGTTAGTGTCCCTTTGGACCCGAATTTCGATCGATCGAATTCCGGGTTCAAAGGGACACTAGGCCGGCCTCGGGCGGCGGCCTCAAATTCCGGCGACTGGCCTCGAAAATCGCGCCGCCGGCCCCTATTTACGGAGTGCATATGGGAGTTATCGCCATGTTGAAGCGATTAACCATCCTCTTGGCGCTGGCCAGCGGGCTCCTCTTTGCCGCGCCGGCCTGGGCGCAAGACGCGATCGACCGCTTTGTCGGCAACTTCGTCGGCAGCGGCATCGCCGAACGCGTCGGCGATGCGACAACCGAGAAACGCGACCTCGACGTTGCCATCAAGCGCTATAAGGGGGATGGCTTCACCATCAAGTGGATCACGGTGATCCGCGGCCCCGGCGGCGAGCGCGCCGGGCCCGATGTCAGGCGCCGCGAGATCGAGGAAAACTTCCTGCCGTACAAGGATCTAGACGACATCTTCATTCTCGCCCCGAAGGGCGGCATGTTCACACGTGCGGAGCTGCCCAATCCACTGGAGGGCGAGCCGATGCGTTGGGCATCGCTGCATGACGACACCCTGACCATCTATTCCCTGGGGATCGCGCCGCAGGGCGGCGCCGAACTGCAGATCTATCACCGCACCCTGACCGAGGGCGGCATGACGACCGATTTCCTGCGCATGCAGGACGAATCCGTCGTCGTCCGCGTGAACGGTAACCTCACCCGGACCGAGTAGCCACCCGGCGCTCGAGCTCGGCCAGGCACGCCGCCCGCCCGGCGGCGAAATCGCCGTCTATCCACCACTTCTCGACCTCGGCCAACAGGCTGCCCACCTGCGGGCCCGCCGCCACGCCCAACGCCACGGCGTCGCGTCCGCGCAGCGGGAAGGCAGGTGCCCCCCAGGCCTCCGCCAGTCCGATCAGACCGCGCCACGCCCGCCGGTCGCGCCTGCCCCGCGTGCCGGCCTCGGCCGAGGCGATCAGCGCCAGATCCCGGTAGCGCGCCCCGCCGAGGCGGTAGAGCCAGCGCCGGCGCTCGCGCGCCGGCATCCGCGGATCGAGACGGGCGGCCGGTTCCGCCAGCGCCGTAAGGCGCTCCTGCTCCTCGTTCGACAGGCGCAGCCGATCGGCGACCGCCTCGGCCGCCGGCGCCCCTCCGACGACGACCGCCGCCAGCCGCCGTAGGGGGTCGGCCACGGCCTCCGGCCCCTCCAGCGCCACCAGCGCCTGCAGCCGGTCGAAAGCGGTGGCCTGGGGCAGGAGGTGGGCGAGTATGCCGCGCTCTGCCATCAGCCGCAGCATGCCTGCCGGCTCGGGTGCGGCGAGGAGCCGGAAAATCTCGCCGGCGATCCGCTCGCCGGACAGGTTCGGCAGCGACGGCGCCAGGCGCGCGCAGGCATCGAGGGCCGCCTCCTGCGGCGGCTCGCGGCCGTAATGGGCCTGGAAGCGGAAAAAGCGCAGTAGCCGCAGCACGTCCTCCCGGATGCGCTCTTCCGGTTCGCCGACGAAACGCACGCGGCCCGCGCGCAGGTCGGCGAGGCCGCCGAATTGGTCGTACAGGGTGCCGTCGGGGGCGGCGAACATGGCGTTGATCGTGAAGTCGCGACGCGCCGCGTCGGCCGCCCAATCGTGGGTGAACGCGACCTTGGCGCGGCGGCCGTAGGTCTCCACGTCCCGGCGCAGGGTCGTGATCTCGAATTGAGCGTCGCCCACCACCGCCGTCACAGTACCGTGGGCGAGGCCGGTCGGTATTGCCCTGACGCCATTGGCCTCGAGCAGGCGCATGACGCCCTCCGGCGGCAAATGGGTGGCAATGTCCACGTCGGTCACCGGCCGGCCGAGCACGGCGTCGCGCACGCATCCTCCGACGAAGCGAACCTCCGCCCCCTCTGCCGTCAGGGCCGAGAGCACCCGCACCGTCTCCGGTGCCGTCATCCAGGGCTGCGAGCCGATCGTTCCAGCCGGTTGCAAGGCGTGGCGTCGCTCAGTTGGCAGGTGCGGGTTGGGCCGGGACGAGCTCGCCGTCCTCGAAGCGCGGCGGCAACACTTCGCCGGCGGGAAAGGACGTGTCAAGCAGGGCGAAGGCGACGAGGCCCAGGATCACCAGCACCAGGCCCGCGGCGGCGAGCCACACCCAGGGCCCCTGGCCGAAGGCGGGCAGGTCGGTCGAGCCGGTGACCCGTGCGCGCCGGCGCAAGAATGCGACCCAGACCAGGTAGATGGCAATCGGCAGCACCAGGGGCAGCACGATTTGCAACAGCATGCGCATCTCTAGCCGCTCAGCACCTCGTAGAGATTGATCAGAATGCCCGCGGTCGCCCCCCAGATATAGCGATCGTGGTACGAAAAGGCGTGAAAGCGCCGCATCTTGCCGCCGAGTTCCCGGCTGTGCAGCTGATGGTTCGCCGGATCGAGGATGAAGGCGAGCGCCACCTCGAAGGCCTCGGCCACCTCGTGCTCGTCGAGCCGCAGGCGCAAGGGCGCCATCACGATCCCGACCACCGGTGTGACACAGAAGCCAGTGCGTGTCTCGTAGTCATCGAGTCGGCCAACGATGTCCACCCGCGCCGGCGGCAGGCCAATTTCCTCCTCCACCTCGCGCAGTGCCGCCGCCTCGGGCGAGGCATCGTCGGCTTCGATGCGGCCGCCGGGAAAGCTGATCTGGCCGGCATGGTCGCGCAGATGGGCCGTGCGCTGGGTCAACAGCACGCTCAGCTCGCCCGGTCGCTCGACGAGGGGGACCAGCACCGCCGCCCGCGTCAACCTGTCGGCCGAATCGAGCCCGGGGTTGAGGTCGCGGTCGCCGCGGCGCCCGCCGGCAGGACCGCTGGCGCGGAAACGGGTAATTACCTCGGCGCGCGTCATGCCTCGGCCGGCTCCAGGGGAAAGAACACGCCGCCGCTCCACACCGCGTAGGCACCGGCGCGCTCGCCCTCGCCTTCCACCGCCAGCTCCACCAGCTCGTAGTAGACGGAGCGCACGATCAGCGCGTCCAGCCGGTCGCGAACCAGGACATATGGGCGCGGCCCGCCGCCGGCTGGGTCGGTGACCACGCGCATGGGATGGCTTGCGCCGGCCTCGATTTCATGGTCAAGATTCGTGCGAAATCTCAATATCTGCGATATTCCGTGGCCCGTGGCCCGAATTTCAACGGCGATAAATGGCGCGTCTTCGACATCGATCTGGCCCCGCTCCTGTGGCGTCTCGAGCCAGAACCGGCCCTCTTTGTCACGGTTCAAAACTGTTGAAAACAACTTGACCAGCGGTTTACGGGAGATCGGCGTCACGCGATAATTCCAACTGCCATCGCGGGCGATTCGGATGTCGTATGCCCGCAGTCGACGGGCCGCCGCGCAGCGGCGCGGTGTCGACGGATTTGGCGGGTGCCCACAGCGGAGGAGGCCAGGTCGGTCTTCGTCGTCATTGCTCAAACGGGAGACGCTTGGTGACAATCAGTGACATCACTGACGCCGGCACCGAATCCGCCGAAGGACTGGTCAAGGACGTCGAAGCTCTCGGCGAGCGCCTCGCGGCCGTGCGCAGCAGCATCGGCAGGGTCATCTTCGGCCAAGCCGAGGTCGTGGATCAAACTATAATCACCCTGCTTGCCGGCGGCCACGTCCTGCTGATCGGCGTGCCGGGCCTGGCCAAGACGAGGCTGGTCGAGACCCTGGGCACGGTCCTGGGCCTTGACGACCGGCGTGTGCAGTTCACGCCGGACCTGATGCCGGCCGATATATTGGGATCGGAGGTCCTGGAGGAAACGGAAACCGGGCGCCGCTCGTTCCGCTTCATCAAGGGCCCGATCTTCGCCCAGCTCTTGATGGCCGACGAGATCAATCGCGCCAGCCCACGCACCCAGTCAGCGCTCCTGCAGGCGATGCAGGAGCATCAGGTCACCGTCGCCGGCGAAACCTACAAGCTGCCGGCGCCGTTCCACGTGTTGGCGACCCAAAATCCGCTCGAGCAGGAAGGTACCTACCCCCTGCCCGAGGCGCAGCTGGACCGGTTCCTCTTGCAGGTCGATGTCGAGTACCCGGACCTGGCGGCGGAACGGGACATGCTGCTCGCCACCACCGGCATCAGCGAACAGACGGCGAGCCAGGTCATGGACGGCCGGGCGCTGATCGATGCGCAGCGCCTGATCCGCCGCATCCCGGTCGGCGACAGCGTGGTCGAGGCGATCCTGCGCGTCGTGCGCGACGGTCGGCCGGGCGTTTCGGCGCGCGAGGAACTGGTGCGCCACATCTCCTGGGGACCGGGGCCGCGCGCCAGCCAGGCGTTGATGCTCACCGTGCGGGCCCGGGCCGTGCTCGACGGTCGGCTGTCGCCCTCCGTCGACGACGTGGTGGCGCTGGCGCATCCCGTGCTGCGTCACCGCATGGCGCTCAACTTCGCCGCCCGCGCCGACGGGATCACGATGAACAGTGTCATCGACCGCCTGATCGATCCGTCGCGTTGAGTGGCGGGCAGGCGGTTTCATAGATGACGACAGCGGTCGGCGCCGCGGCACAGCGGCGGCGGGCGGAGGAGCTCGCCGCGACCCTGCCGGCGCTGCAGGTGGCGGCGGAGCACGTCGCCGCGACCATCGCCCAGGGTGTGCACGGCCGCCGCCGGGTCGGCCAAGGCGAGGCGTTCTGGCAGTTCCGCCGCTTCGAGACCGGCGACGCCCGGCAACGCATCGACTGGCGCCAGTCGGCAAAGTCACAGCATCTGTTCGTGCGCGAGACCGAGTGGGAGGCGGCGCAGAGCGTCTGGCTGTGGCGCGACTGCTCGCCGTCCATGCATTACCGGTCGAGCGCCGAGCTCTTGCCGAAAGTGGCGCGCGCCGAGGTGCTGCTGATCGCCTTGATGGTGCTCCTGGTCGAAGGCGGCGAACGCATCGCCCTGCTCGGTAATCCAGAGCGGCCGACGACCGGGCGTCCGGCGCTCAACCGGCTCGCCCAGGCGATCCTCGACCGGGACGAGCCGGGGTCGAGCCTGCCGGAAAATACGCCGCTGCCGCGCCACGCCACTGTGGTATTGATCGGTGATTTCCTGGCGCCGTTGGAGGAAACGGACGCCGTACTACGCCGCTACGCCGCCATGGGGGTAAGCGGCTATGTTTTGCAGGTACTCGATCCGGCCGAGGTGACGATGCCGTTCCGCGGGCGCAGCCGATTTTCCGGACTGGAAGCCGAGGGCGACCTCATGGTCGGCAAGGCGGAGGGCCTGCGCGACGCCTACCTGGAGCGCCTCGACAATCACGTCGCGGCGCTGGCGACCCTGGTCGGCGCCATCGGCTGGAGCTTCTCATCGCACTGCACCGACCGGCCGCCGCAGCCGGCGCTGCTGGCGCTGTACACGAACCTCGCCGACATGGTCGAGGTCTAGGCTGGACCATGCTGGCCCTGGGTCCCATTGCATTCCTGGCACCGTGGCTGCTGACCGCGCTGGCGGCCCTGCCGATCCTGTGGTGGCTGCTGCGTGTCATGCCGCCGGTGCCGCGGCTGGTCCCGTTTCCGGCGATCCGGCTCCTGTTCGGGCTGCGGCAGACCGAGGAGACGCCGCACCACACCCCGTGGTGGCTGTTGCTGCTGCGCCTGGCGCTGGCGGCGCTGGTGATCCTGGCCCTGGCCCACCCGCTGTTGAACCCCGGCGCACCGCTGCAGGGCAGCGGCCCGCTCCTGCTGGTCGTCGACGACGACTGGGCGGCGGCGAAACACTGGGCGTCGCGGCAGCAGGCGATGGCCGACCTCATCGATCAGGCCGAGCGCGACGGCAAGCCGGTCATGGTCTTGACCACGGCGGCGCCGGCGACCGGCGAGCCCCTGGCAGCGAGCAAGCTCCTGCGCCCGGTCGACGCCCGCGGCCTCACCCAGGCCATTGTGCCAAAGCCGTGGCCCGCCGACCGGGCGGCGGCGCTGGCGGCGCTGGAGTCCCTGTCATTCAAGGGATCGGTGAACGGCGTCTGGCTATCGAACGGCCTCGACGACGCGCAGGGCGAGGCCGAGCGCCCGGCGGTGGCCTTGGCCGAACGGCTGATGAATTTCGGCTCCTTGCGGCTGCTCGCCGAGGACGACGCCGATTTGGCCTATCTGCTGCCGCCGCCCGGGATCGAGAGCGGCGCCCTCACCCTGACGGTGCAGCGCGCGGCCGCCGGCGGCGAGTCGACGGCGACGGTGAGCGCCCTGGCCGAGGACGGGCGACTCCTGGCCCGGCCCGAGCTGCAATTCGGCGCCGAGGCGACGGAGGCGCGGCTGGCCCTCGACCTGCCCCTGGAGCTGCGCAACCGCCTGGCCAGGCTGGTGCTGGAGGGCGAGGACACCGCCGGCGCCGTGGTCCTCCTGGACGAGCGTTTCCGGCGCCGGCCGGTGGGACTCGTCTCCGGCGAGACGGTGGAGCTGGCGCAACCCCTGCTCGGCGACCTGTTCTACCTCGAGCGGGCGCTGAGCCCGTTCGCGGAGGTGCGCAAGGGGAGCCTGTCCGAAATGATGGCGCGGCCCTTGGCGGTGCTCGTCCTCGCCGACATTGGCACGCTCACCGACGCCGAGGCGTCCGAGATCGAGGAATGGACGGAGCGCGGCGGTCTCCTGGTGCGATTCTCCGGCCCGCGCCTAGCGGAGGGCGACGACCGGCTGCTGCCGGTGGCGATCCGTCGCGGCGGCCGCGCCTTCGGCGGCGTTATGACCTGGTCGCAGCCAGCGCGGCTGTCGCCGTTCGAGTCCGGGAGCCCGTTCGTCGGATTGCCGATCACGGACGAGGTCACGGTGCACCAGCAGGTCCTAGCGGAGCCGGCACCCGACCTGGGCCGCAAGGTCTGGGCCCGGCTCAGCGACGGCACGCCGCTGGTCACCGGCGACCGCCGCGGCCGCGGATGGCTGGTGCTCGTCCACACCACCGCCAACAATTCGTGGTCGGATCTGGCGCTCTCCGGCCTGTACGTGGAGATGCTGCGGCGAATCGTCGCCTTGAGCCAGGGCGTGGCCGGGGCCGACGGCAGCGCGCCCTTGCCGCCGCTGGCCGCACTCGACGGCTTCGGTCGCCTCGGCGAGCCGCCGGTGAGCGCGATTCCAATACCCGGCGATCGGTTCGCCGAGGCTCGGCCGGGCCCGAAATCGCCACCGGGCTTCTATGGCGACGAGAATGCGCGCCGTGCCCTCAACCTGAGCGCTACCACCGCCCGACCCCAGCCACTGGCCGGACTGCCCCGGGGAGTTGCGCGCGAGGCCTATAGCGGCGCGCGACAGGTCGATCTCAAGCCGTGGCTGCTGATCGCCGCCATGGCGCTCTTGCTCGCCGATTTCGTCATCGGCCTCGCCTTCCGCGGGCTCTTGCCCGGCATGCGCACTGGACATGTGGTCGCGGCGACCGCCGTCCTGGCGCTGCTGTCGGCGGCGGCCCTCATCGGCCCGACGGCCTTGGCCCAGACCGGAGGCAGGGACGCCTTCGCCTTACAGGCGACGAGCGAGACCCGACTCGCATATGTCATCACCGGCGTGCCGCAGGTCGACGAGGTCAGCCGCGCCGGCCTCGCCGGCCTCAGCCTATCGCTCAACCGCCGTACGTCGGTGGATGCGGCCGAACCGATGGCGGTCGATGTCGAGGTCGACGAGTTGGCGTTCTTCCCCCTGCTCTACTGGCCCATGTCGCCGGAGCAGCAACCGCTCACGGACAACGCGCTCAGCCGCCTCAATGATTACCTGCGCAACGGAGGCACCATCCTGTTCGACATCCGCGACCCGCCCTTCGCCGCCGGCGCCAACCAGGGCATGGGCCGCGAGACCCTGCAGCGCCTGGTCGGCGGGCTCGACCTGCCGCCCCTGGTGCCGGTGCCGCCCGATCACGTGCTGACCAAATCGTTCTATCTGCTGCAGGACTTTCCCGGCCGCTGGGCCGGCGGCACCCTGTGGGTGCAGCAGCCCGACAGCAGGATCAATGACGGCGTGTCGCCGATCGTCGTCGGTGGCAACGATTGGGCCGCGGCCTGGGCGGTGGACGAGATCGGCCAGCCGATCTACCCGGTTGTTCCCGGCGGCGAGAACCAACGCGAGATGGCGTTCCGCTTCGGCATCAACCTGGTGATGTACGCGCTGACTGGCAACTACAAGGCCGACCAGGTGCACGTGCCGGTGATCCTCGAGCGCCTGGGCCAGTGAGCGCGGGACGGACGGGAGCATCATGAGCCAGTGGAACATCGGCTTGAGCCCGCTGCTGCCGCCGGCGGCGATCGCCGCCCTGGCCGTCGTGGCGTTGGCGGTCATGGCGCTGGGTCTCTTCCGCCAGGCCCCGGGCCTGGTCTGGCGCCTGCTGGCGGTGGCGGGGCTGGTCCTCGCGCTCGCCAACCCCACCGTCGTCGTCGAGGAGCGCGAGCCGCTCAAGGACATCGCCGTGGTCGTGCTCGACGAGAGTCCGAGCCAGAACATCGGCGAGCGGCGCGCCCGCGGCGAGGCGGCGCTGCAGGCGATCGAGACCCGGCTCGCCGGGCGCGACGACATCGAATTGCGCGTTCAGCGGCTGCGTCCCGGCGAGAGCAGCGGCCCGGCGCGCGGCGCCGTGGACGGCACCTATCTGTTTTCGGCCCTGGAGCAGGCGCTCGCCAACGTGCCGCGCCAGCGCCTCGCCGGCGCCATTCTGATCACCGACGGGCAGGTACACGACGCCCCCGACGAGGCCGAGGCGCTCGGCTTCGAGCAGCCCCTGCATGCGCTCATCACCGGCGAGCGCGGCAAGGGCGACCGGCGCCTGACCGTCGTGCAGGCACCGAGCTATGGCATCGTCGGCCACAGTGTGACGCTCACGCTGCGCGTCGACGACCCGCCGCATGTTGCCCGCGGCCGGGTGAAGGTCACGATACGCCGCGGCGCCGGCGAGGTCGTCGGCAGCATGACGATGACCGTGGGCGCACCGCAGACCATGGAAGTGGTGCTCGACCGCGCCGGGGCCAGCGTGTTCGAGATCGAGGTGGAGGCGGGCCCGCAGGAACTGACCCTCGACAACAACCACAGCGTCATCGTCGTCAACGGCGTGCGCGACCGGCTGCGGGTGCTGCTGGTCTCGGGCGAGCCGCATCCGGGCGAGCGCACTTGGCGCAACCTGCTGAAGGCCGATCCCGCCGTCGACCTGGTCCATTTCACCATCCTGCGCCCGCCGGAGAAGCAGGACGGCACGCCGGTGCGCGAGCTCAGCCTGATCGCCTTCCCCATCCGCGAGCTGTTCGAGCTCAAGGTCAACGAGTTCGACCTCATCATTTTCGACCGCTACCGCCGCCGCGGCGTGCTGCCGCAAATCTACCTCGCCAACATCGCAGATTACGTGCTCAACGGCGGCGCATTCCTGGAGGCGGTCGGGCCCAGCTTCGCCTCCCCCTTGAGCCTCTATCGCACGCCTCTGGGCCAGATCCTGCCGGGCGAGCCGACCGGCGAGATCATCGAGGAGGGCTACCGCGCCGCGGTCACCGAGATCGGCCGGCGGCATCCGGTGACGGCCGGGCTCGACGGTGCCGGGGCGCCGGGCGAGGAGCCTGAGTGGGGCCGCTGGTTCCGTCAGATCACAGTCGCGCCCAAGTCCGGCACGGTCGTCATGAAAGGCGCGCGCGAGCGGCCGCTGATGATCCTCGACCGGGTCGGCGAGGGGCGCGTGGCGCAGTTGACCAGCGACCATATGTGGCTGTGGGCGCGCGGATTCGAAGGCGGCGGACCGCAGGCGCAATTGCTGCGCAGGCTGGCGCACTGGCTGATGAAGGAGCCGGAACTGGAGGAGGACAATCTGACGGCGGAGGCGCGGGGCGGACGCCTGGAGATCGTTCGCCGCAGTCTCGAGCCGGACGACAATGCGGTCGAAGTCACCTTCCCGTCGGGCCGGGTCGAGAACGTGCAGCTGCGGGACGAGGGCGACGGCAGCGCCACCGGTGCGCTCGCGGTCGCCGAGGCCGGCCTCTATCGCCTCAGCGACGGCACACGCACGGCGCTCGCCGCCGTCGGCGCCCTCAATCCGCTGGAGTTCGCCGACGTCGCGGCGACCGACCTCAACCTTGGGCACCTGGCGCGGGCGAACGGCGGCGGTGTCGTCTGGCTCGCCGAGGTCGGTGAGCCGGAAGTGCGCCTGGTGCGCCCCGGCCGCGATGCCTTCGGCGCCGGCCGCGGCGGCGCCCGGCCCTGGATCGGTCTGCGCGCCAATGGCGACTACGTCGTGACGGGGGTGACGGAGCTGCCATTGTGGCCGGGCCTGGCGACCCTGGTGCTGGCGCTCAGCACCCTGTTACTCGCCTGGCGGCGGGAGGGGCGATAGGGTCTGCCTAACCATGTGCCCCGGTTCGCACCCGTAAGGGCACCGGAATTCCCGCCGAGTAATCCGATCCGCGCTCGACTCCCATGTGGCGCTCGCGCATGCTATTCGCGCGCCGATCATGGATGCCGGCGGAGGGGATCGCCGCAAAGACGCGGCGGGAGAAGATCTAATGGGACAGTTGGTCGACGGCGTCTGGCGCGTCGAACCCTTGCGGGCCACCTCGAAGAATGGGCGCTTCGTGCGCGCCGATACCCGGTTCCGCAACTGGGTTACCGCCGACGGTCGCGCCGGGCCGTCCGGCGAGGGCGGCTTCGCGGCCGAGCCCGGGCGCTACCACCTCACCGTCAGCTATGCCTGCCCGTGGGCGCACCGCACCCTCATTTTCCGCAAGCTGAAACGGCTGGAGGAGATGATCTCGGTCTCCATCGTGCACTGGTTCATGGGCGCCGAGGGCTGGACCTTTGAGCCCGGCGCGGGCGTCGTCCCCGACCCGATCCTGGGCGCACGTCGCCTGCACCAGCTCTACGGCGCCGCCCAGCCCGATTACACCGGCCGCGTCAGCGTGCCGGTGCTATGGGACAAGAAAACCGGCACCATCGTCAGCAACGAGTCCCCGGAGATCATCCGCATGTTCGACGGCGCCTTCGACGGCGTCGGCGCCGCTCCGGGCGACTTCTATCCCGAGGCGCTCAGGGCCGAGATCGACGCCGTCAACGCGGTGGTCTACGACACGGTCAACAACGGCGTCTACAAGTGCGGCTTCGCCCAAACCCAGGAGGCCTATGACGAGGCGGTGACGGCGTTGTTCGACACCCTAGGCCGGCTGGAGGAACGCCTGGGCCGCCAGCGCTACCTTGCCGGCGCACGCGTCACCGAGGCCGACTGGCGTCTGTTCACCACCCTGGTGCGCTTCGACCCGGTCTACAACGGCCACTTCAAGTGCAACATCCGGCGGCTCGTCGACTATCCGAACCTGTGGAACTACACCCGCGAGCTTTACCAGTGGCCGGGGGTCGCCGAAACCGTCGACCTTTTCCACATCAAGCACCACTATTACGGCAGCCACGAGACCATCAATCCCACCCGGATCGTCCCCAAGGGTCCGGAGATCGACTTCACCCGACCCCACGACCGCGACCGCCTAGCGAGCGCCGCATAGTCGACCGAGATGGTCGGGCCCGGTTCAGGCGCCGGCCCCGCGCTCGCCTCCGCGGCGGGCGCATTTCGATGCCTGCCAAAATATGGCGGTTCAGCCTGTCAACGCCAACTCCATCAGCGGCAGCAGCCGGTTGGCAATGGAGCGGGACGGAACCGCGCCGACGGTGCGCGCGCCCATCGCCAGGTAGAAGCCTTCCGCGTTGGGATCGCTTTCGACGACGATCCGTTCGACCCCGCGCCGGCGCGCCTCGCCGATCAGGTGGCGCCACAGCCGCGTGCCGACGCCCTGGCCGATGGCGGCGGGGTCGACGAAGAACAGGCTCACCTCGGCCGCA
>JAZFQY010000119.1:0-11841 GCA_036445355.1 Alphaproteobacteria bacterium | reverse complement strand
TGACCGAAGTCGGCGACGATTGCCTGTTCATGATCGGCACCCACGTCGCCCATGATTGCCGCGTCGGCAAAGGCGTCATCATGGCCAACAACGCCACCTTGGGCGGCCATGTGGTGGTCGAGGACGGCGCCATTATCGGCGGCTTGGCGGCGGTGCACCAGTTCGCGCGGATCGGCAAGATGGCCATCATCGGCGGCATGTCGGGCGTCGAGCACGACGTCATTCCCTACGGCTCGGCGATCGGCGAGCGCGCGCGCCTGACCGGTCTCAACATCGTCGGGTTGAAAAGACGGGGCTTCAATCGCGATCAGATACATGCGTTGCGCAGCGCCTATCGGCTGCTTTTCTCTCACGAGGGCACCCTCGTCCAGCGCATGTCCGACGTGAGAAAGCTGTTCGAGGACCATCCGGCGGTCCTGGAGATCGTCGAGTTCATGCAGCACGAGACCTCGCGCTCGGTGCTCCAGCCCAGGATCAATGACGAGTAAGCTCGGCATTCTCGCCGGCAGTGGGCCGCTTCCAGGGTATCTGATCGAGGCCTGCCGCGCCGACGGGCGCGAGGTGTTCGTCGTCGCTTTCGAGAATCACGCCGATCCGGCGGTGATCGCCGGCGCACCGCATGCCTGGGTGCGGCTGGGGGCCGCCGGCGCGGCGCTGAAACTGCTGCGCCGGCACGGGGTTGCCGACGTGGTGCTGGCCGGGCCGGTGGGTCGGCCGGGGCTAGCGGAGCTGCGGCCCGACTCCCGCGCGCTCAAATACCTTTCGAAGGGGCTGCTCAACCAGGGCGACGACGGCGTTCTGCGCGCGATCATCGGCATCCTGGAGCTGGAGGAGGGCTTCCGCGTGATCGGCGCCGACGACGTGCTGGCAAGCGCCGTGATGCCGGCCGGGGTGCTCGGGGCGCACGCGCCGGATGCCGCGGCCGAGGCCGACATTCGCCGTGGTCTCGCCGTCCTCGGCGCTTTGGGCATGCACGATATCGGTCAGGCCGTCGTGGTGCAGCAGGGCGTCGTTCTGGGCATCGAGGCGGTCGAGGGCACCGACGGTCTCCTGGCGCGCTGCGCCGGGCTCCGGCGTGACGGTGCCGGCGGCGTGCTGGTGAAGCTGGCCAAGGCGAATCAGGACCGCCGCGCGGACATGCCCGCCGCGGGGCCACTGACGGTGGCGAGTGCGGCACGGGCCGGGCTCCGGGGCGTCGCCCTCGGCGCCGGTGCCTGCCTCTTGCTCGACCGTGCGGCGGCGGTCGTCGCCGCCGACGCCGCCGGACTGTTCCTCGTCGGCGTCGAGCCATAGGACGCGGCGCCTTGTTGGTCTATCTTGTCGCCGGCGAGGCCTCCGGCGATGCGCTCGGCGCGCGGCTGATGGCGGCCCTGAAGGAGCTCTCCGGGGGGAGGGTCGCCTTCGCCGGGATCGGCGGGCCGCACATGGCCGAGGAGGGCCTCGACAGCCTGTTTCCGATGACAGACCTCGCGGTCATGGGTCTGGTCGAGGTGGTGCCGCGGGCGCCGGCCCTGCTGCGCCGCATGCACCAGACCGTGCGCGACATCCGCCGGCGCGGCCCGGCCATATTGGTGACCATCGACTCGCCGGACTTCGCCTACCGTGTCGCCAGGCGGCTGCGGGACACCGCCATGCCGCGCCTGCACTACGTCGCGCCCACGGTATGGGCCTGGCGGTCGCGGCGCGTGCGCACATTCCGCCGCAGCCACGACCATGTGCTGGCGCTGCTGCCGTTCGAGCCGCCCTACTTCCAGGTCGCCGGCCTGCCATGCAGCCATGTCGGCCATCCCGTTGTCGAAAGCGGCCTGGAGGGCGGCGACCGGGCGGCGTTCCGGGGCCGCCATGGCATCGCCGCCGACCGGCCCGTGCTCGCCGTCATGCCGGGCAGCCGGGTGGGCGAGGTGAAGCGCTTGCTGCCGGTATTTCTGCTGGCTCTCGGTCGGATGCGGATCCGGTTCCCGCTCCTGCACGCCGTGGTGCCGACCGTGCCGGCGGTGGCGGAGATGGTGAGCGCCGCGGATTGGCCGCTGCCGGCGATAGTCGTCGGCGGCGAGGAGAAGGCGGACGCCTTCGCCGCCAGCGACGCCGCCATCGCCGCGTCCGGCACCGCGACGCTGGAGCTGGCCCTCGCCGGCGTTCCCCACTTGATCGCCTACCGGGTCAACCCGGCGACTGCGCTCGCCGTTCGGGCACTGATCCGCGTGCCCTACGTCAACATGATAAATTTGGTGCTCGACCGACCAGTGGTGCCGGAGCTGCTGCAGTCTCGCTGCACACCCGCGCGCGTGGCCGAGGCGGCGACGCGCCTGCTCGAGGACCCGTGGGCGCGCGACGAACAGCGGCGCCAGTTCGCCCTGGCCATGCGGGAGCTAGGCCGGGACGGCGCACCACCCAGCCGGCGTGCGGCGCAGATCATCCTCGATATCGCCCAGGCGGATCTGCTCTAGGCGCGGGATCGAGCCAGCCGCACCACGCTCGCCGTCACTCGCTGCCGCGGGATGTCGCGTAGGGGCGCTGGGTCGGACCGGTATAGAGTTGCCGCGGCCGGCCGATGCGCTGTTCCGGATCCTCGATCATCTCCCTCCACTGCGCGATCCAGCCGACGGTGCGCGCGACGGCGAACAGCACCGTGAACATGCTCGGCGGAAAGCCAATCGCGCGGTAGATGATGCCGGAATAGAAATCGACATTCGGGTAGAGCTTGCGCTCGACAAAATAGTCATCCTCGAGCGCGATGCGCTCCAGCTCGAGTGCCAGCGCCAATAGGGGTTCTCGGCCCACGCCCAGCTCATTGAGAATTTCGTGGCAGGACGTGCGCAGTACCGCCGCCCTGGGATCGTAGTTCTTGTAGACCCGGTGTCCGAAGCCCATCAGGCGGAATGGGTCGTCTTTGTCCTTGGCCTTCTTAATGTAATCCGCAATTCGGTCCTTGCTGCCGATCTCCTGCAGCATGTTGAGGACCGCCTCGTTGGCGCCGCCATGGGCCGGCCCCCAAAGCGACGCGATCCCGGCCGAGACGCAGGCGAACGGATTCGCAGCCGACGAACCGGCCAGGCGCACGGTCGAGGTCGAGGCGTTCTGCTCGTGATCGGCGTGCAGGATAAAGATGCGGTCCATGGCCCGGGCCACCGAAGGACTGACCCGGTAGACCTCCGCCGGCACCGCGAACGTCATGTGCAGGAAGTTCTCGGCGTAGCTCAGTTCGTTGCGCGGATAGACGAACGGTTGACCCATCGAATACTTGTACGCCATGGCCGCTATCGTCGGCATCTTGGCGATCAGGCGGTGCGAGGCGATCCTGCGCTGTTCCGGATCGGTGATGTCGGTGGAGTCGTGGTAGAAGGCCGAAAGGGCGCCAACCACGCCGACCATGATCGCCATCGGGTGCGCGTCCCGCCGGAAGCCGCGGTAGAAGTACTGGAGCTGATCGTGGAGCATTGTGTGTTTGGTGATCGTCTGCTCGAAGCCGGCCTTCTCCGCCGGCGTCGGCAGATCACCGTTGAGCAGCAAGTAGCACACCTCCATGAAGTCGCTGTGCTCGGCTAGGTCCTCGATGGCGTAGCCACGGTGCAGCAGGATGCCCTGCTCACCGTCGATATACGTCAGGCCCGAGTCACAGCTGGCGGTCGAGGTGTAGCCGGGATCGTAGGTAAACATCCCGGTGTCCTGGTATAGGCTGCGGATGTCGATGGCCTTCGGACCAATGGTGCCACTGCGCACCGCCAGCTCGTAGCGCTTGCCGGTGCTGTTCACGATGAGAGTGACCGTCTCCGCTTCGGCCTTGGCCTGCGCCACCTTTTGATCCATGGTCCCGATCCTTGCAGAAAGCCGTACCCCGCCGCCGGCGATGACCGACGCCCACCCGCCACGATGATATGTAGTGTCGCCGACGGAGAGTCGCAAATCACCATCGCCGCGTCGGTAAACCGGAGGCGGGCGGCGTCAGCGGCCGGCGTTCGCCGGCTTGGACACCGCCGCGATGCGCCGCAGGGTCTCGTCTTTGCCGAGAATTTCCATGACTTCGAACAACCCAGGCGACTGGGTGGCGCCGGTGAGCGCGGCCCGCAGGGGCTGGGCGATGTGGCCCAGCTTGACGCCCTCGGCCTCGCCGAAGGCGCGCACCGCGGCGTCGAGGGCGGCCTCCTCCCACACGCCCAGCTCGGTCAGGCGCGGCGCCAGACGGGCGAGGCGATCCTGGGCCGGGCGGTCGAGGAGGCTGGCCGCCATTTCGGTTAACGGCAGCTCGGTCGTGCGGCAGTAAAACGCTGAAATATCAGTAAGTGCCAAGAGTGTCTTGGCGCGTTGCTTGAGGCTGTTCATGCCCCTTGCCAGGCGCTCCCGCCCGGCGTCGTCGACTCGGGCGCCGATCTTGGCCTCGATTCGCGGCAGTATGAGCCGCGCGAGCGCGGCGTCGTCAGTCTGGCGAAGGTAGACGCCATTCAGGTTCTCCATCTTGGCGAAGTCCAGACGCGCCGGCGAGCGGCCGACGGCATCCAGCCCGAACCAGGCGATGGCCTGGTCGGTGCCGATGATCTCGTCGTCGCCGTGGCTCCCGCCCAGGCGCCGGTGGTAGTTGCGCAGGGCCGCCGGCAGGTAGCCCATGTCGCGATAGGCCTCGATGCCGAGGGCGCCGTGGCGCTTCGACAGCTTGGCGCCGTCGGGGCCGTGGATAAGGGAAATGTGGGCGAAGGCCGGTGCCCGCCAGCCGCAGGCGTGGAACAGGTGGAGCTGGCGAAAGGCGTTGGTCAGGTGGTCGTCGCCGCGGATGACGTGGCTGATCTCCATGTCATGATCGTCGACCACCACCGACAGCATGTAGGTCGGGGTGCCGTCGGCGCGCAGCAGGACGAAGTCGTCGAGCCGGTCGTTGGCGACCCGGACCTCGCCCTGGACCCCGTCATCGATGACGGTCTCGCCTTCCTGCGGCATCTTGATGCGCACGACCGGCGCCACGTCGGCGGGCGCGCTTCCCGGGTCGCGGTCGCGCCAGCGACCGTCGTAGAGCCTGGTCCGGCCCTCGGCGCGCGCCCGCCGACGCATACCCTCCAGCTCCTCCTTCGTGCAGAAGCAGCGGTAGGCTTTGCCGTCCGTCAGGAGCCGTTGCGCCACCTCGGCGTGACGCTCCAGACGCGCGGACTGGAACTGCACCTCGCCGTCCCAGTCCAGCTCGAGCCAGCGCAAGCCGTCGATGATGGCGTCGGTCGCCGCCTCGGTCGACCGGGCGCGGTCCGTGTCCTCGATGCGCAGCAGGAACCGGCCGCCATGGTGGCGAGCGAACAGCCAGTTGAACAACGCCGTGCGCGCGCCGCCGATGTGCAGGTACCCGGTGGGTGAGGGGGCGAAACGGGTGACGACACTCATTTTCTTCCATCCCGGCGGTTGCGCGCTCTCTAGCATGCAAGCGCCGCGCCGCTCAATAACGGGCATGTGACCGCCCTGTGCGTGGCCCCATCGCCGGCGGAAGATTAAGCTTTGAGCGATCGGCTACCGGCGGAACAATCCGACCGCCAATGAAAGCCATGAGCGGCCCTGACAGAGGAGAGAGCAATGCCGAGCGTCTCAGTAGTCAAGTCGATCAGCGCACCGGCGGATCAAGTATGGGCGTCGATCCGCCAGTTTTCCGGAATCGAGAATTACCTGCCGATGATCGCCAAGTCGGAGGTCGAGGGCTCCGGCGTCGACGCCAAGCGAATTTGCACGACTGGCGACGGCGCCCAGCTCGTCGAGCGTTTGGAGGCGCTGGATGACACTAAGCGTTCCCTCAGCTACTCGATCGCGGAAGCGCCGATGCCGATGGATGGCTATTACGGCACTATGACCGTGCGCGATCTCGGCGGCGGCAAGTGTGAGGTATCGTGGTCGAGCACGTTCGAGTGCCCCGATGGCGCGGCGGACGAGATGGAAAAGATGTTGGAGGGTATCTACGCTGCCGGCATCGACGGCCTTGAGAAGCTGCACGGCGGTTAGGGCTACAGGCGCGCGACCGGCGCCCGATTCACTGCTTGCCGCGGGCACATTGCCGCGGTCACACTGACGGAGCAGGACGAAAGCCGCCCGCGCGTGCATGACCGCGACGGGCCTTGGGGGGGAGCCGACCGATCCTCACGCGTCAGCCCCTACGGCTGCCCTGGCCGATCGCCGGGCCGCCGCCGCATGCGGCGCCCGCGCACGAGGCCGTACGCGCATTGGCGCGCATGGGACCCTGGCTGCGGGCCGAGTTCTTCGCCGAGCGAGACCGCTGGGCCCTGTGGCTGCCGGTCGCCATCGGCGTCGGCGTCGCGCTCTACTTCGCCCTACCCGTCGAGCCTCCGGGCTGGTCCGGCGCCGCCGTCGCGGTGGCCGCTCTGGCCTTGGGACTGGTCGGCCGTCGGCGCGCCGCGTGGATCGTCGCCGGCTTGGCCGCCGGCGCCGTCGCCGTCGGCTTCGCAGCCGCCCAATGGCGGGCCCACGCCGTCGCGGCGCCGGTTCTGGAGAAGCGCCTGACGGCGGTCATCGTCTCCGGCCGAGTGGCGGAAATCGAGCCGAGAGCGGACGGCCGGCGCCTGCTCCTCGACCCGGTGTCGATCGCCGGCCTGGCGCCCGATCGCATGCCGGTGCGCGTGCGCGTGCGGGTGCGCGGCGGCGCCGATCCCGCCGCCCCGCGGGTGGGCGACTGGGTGCGCGTGCGCGCCACCCTGTCGCCGCCATCGGCACCGGCGGCGCCCGGTGCCTTCGACTTCCAGCGCCGGGCCTGGTTCCTGCGCCTGGGCGGGGTCGGCTTCGCCTATGGCAAGCCGGTGCGGGTAGATCCGCCGGCGGGCGAGGACGCCCGACCGGAGGGCTGGCGCCTGGCAGTCGAAGATGTGCGCCAGGCCGTCTTCGCGCGGGTGACGACGGCACTCGCCGGCGAGACCGGCGCCGTCGCCGCGGCGCTGATGATGGGGGAACGCGGCGCCATCACAGCCGACGCCCTGGCCGCCATGCGCGATTCAGGCCTCGCCCACCTGCTCGCCATCTCGGGCCTGCATATCGGGCTGATGGCCGGATTCGCCT
Source organism: Alphaproteobacteria bacterium (assembly GCA_036445355.1). Lineage (GTDB taxonomy): Bacteria > Pseudomonadota > Alphaproteobacteria > UBA6615 > UBA6615 > JAZFQY01. The sequence goes on along the minus strand of JAZFQY010000119.1, from coordinate 4,809 downwards.
TCTTCGCCGTGCGCGGCGGCCTGGCGCTGGTCCCCTTCGTGGCGCTGCGCAAGCCGATCAAGAAATGGGCCGCCCTGGCGGCGCTCGCCGCCGCATTCGCCTACCTGTTGATCGCCGGCGCGCCGGTGCCGACCCAGCGCGCCTTTGTCATGGCCGGACTTGTGCTGCTGGCGATCTGCATCGATCGAACCGGGATCTCCATGCGGCTGGTCGCGTGGGCGGCGGCGGCGATCCTGCTGGTTCGGCCCGAGAGCCTGCTCGGGGCCAGCTTCCAGATGTCCTTCGCCGCCGTGATCGCCCTCATCGCCGCTTACGAGCTGATCGGCAAGCGGCTGCGGGCCTGGTATGGCGGCGCCGGGCCCGTGCGCCGGATCGGGCTCTACCTGGTGGCTGTGGCGGTGACCTCGCTGGTGGCGGGCCTGGCTACCGGCCCCATCGCCCTGCACCAGTTCAACCGCGTCGTCGCCTACGGTCTCGGCGCCAACATGCTGGCGGTGCCCCTCACCGCCCTCTGGGTCATGCCGTGGGCAATGGTGGCCTTCGTACTCATGCCCCTGGGTCTCGAGTCCTGGGCCCTGATCCCCATGGGCTGGGGCATCGACGGGGTCCTGACCGTGGCGCGCACCGTCGCCGACTGGCCCGGCGCGGTGGCGCTGGCGCCGAGCCTGCCGGCCTGGGGCTTTCTGCTCTGTATCGCGGGGGCACTGTGGCTCTGCCTGTGGCGGCGGCCGTGGCGCCTGGCGGGTGGCGCCGCCATACTCGCCGGGCTCGCCACCGTGGCGACGGTCGCGGCCCCCGATCTGCTGGTCTCCGGCAATGGCCGCCTCATGGCGGTGCGCGCCGCCGATGGCGGCTTGATGGTCTCCGCGCGTGGCGAGGCCTTCCTGCGCAACACATGGCTCAGGCGCGAGGGCCGGCAGGCATGGCAGCCCTTTCCCGACGAAGGCTACAGCGCCGATGGCCGCCTCGCATGCGACCGCCTGGGATGTATCTACCGCGCCCACGGTCGGGTAGTGGCGCTGGTACGCGACGAACGCGCACTGGCCGAGGACTGTCGGGTGGCCGACGTGCTCATCAGCGCCGTGCCCGTGCGCGGCGCCCACCGCCGAAGCTGCCGGCGGCCGGAAACCCTGATCGATCGCTTCGACCTGTGGCGGGCCGACGCCCACGCCCTGTGGCTCACGCGCGATAGCGTACGGGTGGAGAGCGTCGGCGCACGGCGCGGCCAGCGCCTCTGGACGCCGCGGCGCGACCGTCAGTAAGTGCGGATCAACGACGTCAAGCGGCCCTGGATCTCGACCTGGTCGGGGCCGAAGATGCGCGTCTCGTAGGCCGGGTTGGCAGGCTCGAGTGCGACAGAATTATGGCGCTTGCGTAACCGTTTAAGAGTAACTTCTTCTCGTTCTACGAGAGCTACGACTATGGCGCCGCTCTCGGCGTCGTCGCAGCGCTCGATGACCACCGTGTCGCCGTCGAGAATGCCGGCGTCGACCATGGAGTCGCCGTCCACCTCCAGCGCATAGTATTCGCCGCCGCCGAGCAGGCTCGCCGGCACGCCCACGAACTGGTCGGTCTGGCGCAGAGCCTCGATCGGCGTGCCGGCCGCAATGCGACCGAGCAGGGGCAGGGCGACGCTCGCCTCCGCTTCATCCGTGCCCTTGACCTCGCCGCCGCGGACGCGGCCGAAATCGCCGCGGATGACCTTTGGATTGAAACCGGACTCCGCGCGCGCCCCCACCAGGGCCACGTCCTCCGGCAGGCGCTTGACCTCGAGCGCCCGTGCGCGGTGGGGCAGGCGGCGGATGAAGCCGCGTTCCTCCAGGCCGGTGATCAATCGGTGAATGCCGGATTTCGACTTCAGGCCCAAGGCATCCTTCATCTCGTCGAAGGACGGCGACACCCCGGTTCGACCCAGATAGTCGTTTATGTAGAGCAGGAGTTCGTGTTGCTTCCGCGTCAGCATGTGCCCATTCCCGGTTCAGATCCCCCCATGAACCTAGGCGCTGAACTAAGGAGCGCCGTCTCCACCCAACGGGCTACTATATATAGAACAAACCCTAAACGTTACCGCATGTTCTAGTTTGGTTCTTACACAGCGTCAAGCGAAATTCCACCCCCGAGGCCGCAGATTTCGACCACGCGGCGCGAAAATGCGATGTCAGGCTCCGACGCGGCCGCTGACCAGGGGAATGATCTCGACCGGGCTGCCGGCGCGGGCGGGCGGGGCGTGCGGCGGGCGCACCACCAGGCAGTCGGCCCTGGCCATGAGCAGGAACATGGAGCTGTCCTGGCGCTCGAATGGGGTCGCCACCAGCCCTCCGTCCTCGCCTTGCGACAGGGTGGCGCGCAGATAGTCCTGGCGCTGGTCGTTGGCGCCAAGATCCTGGCCCAGAAGCGCCGTCGCCGGCGGCGCCTGGAGCCGATCGACGCCGAGCAGGCGCTCCAGCGCCGGGCGCAGGAAGATCACGCCGCAGACCATGGCCGAGACCGGATTGCCGGGCACGCCGAGCATGGGAATGTCCCCCAGGCGGCCGAATATGAGCGGCTTGCCCGGCCGCATGGCGACGCGCCAGAAGTCGACGGCGAGCCCAGCCTCGGCGAGGACGCGCTGCACGATGTCGTGCTCGCCCACCGAGGCGCCGCCGCTGGTAACCAGAAAATCGGCGCCCCAGGCCGCCGCCGCTGCCGCCTTCAGGGCCGCCGGATCGTCGGGCACGATGCCAAGGCTCACGGGCACGCCGCCGCAAGTCTTGACCAGGGCCGCCAGCGCCGGGCCGTTGGAGCTGACGATCTGATCGGGCCCCAGGGGCTCGCCCGGCATGACGATCTCGTCGCCAGTGGCGAGGATGGCGACCCGTGGACGGCGCCGCACCATCAGCCACGGCACGTTCATCGACGCTGCCAGGCCGATGTCGCGCGCCGTCAGCGCGTGTCCCGCCTTGAGCAGCACCTCGCCGGCGGTGAAATCGAGGCCCGCCGGACGCACGAAGGCGCCCTCAGCCGCGCCCTCGCGGACGACGATCTCCGCTTCGGCGGCGTCCACGTCCTCCTGAATGACGATCGTGTCGGCGCCCTCGGGCAGGGGGCCGCCGGTGAAGATGCGCACCGCCTCGCCCGGGCCGACGACGCCGGCGAAGGCGGCGCCCGCCGGCGCGGTGCCGATGACGCGCAGGTTGGCGGGCGTGTGGGCGACGTCCGCGGCGCGCACGGCATAACCGTCCATGGCCGAGACCGCGGTCGGCGGCTGGGTTCGGCGTGCCGCCAGGTCCTCCGCCAGGACCCGCCCGAAGGCGTCGGCGAGACCGATCTGCTCTGCCGGCAGGGGAATGAGATCGGCCAGGATGCGCCGCCGCGCCTCCTCGACCGAGATCATAACGTCGCCTCGTAGGTTCCTGATTTGCCGCCGCTCTTGCGAGTCAGAAGGATGTCGGTGAGACGCATGCCCCGGTCGACCGCCTTGCACATGTCGTAGACCGTGAGCGCCGCCACCGCTACCGCTGTCATGGCCTCCATCTCGACGCCGGTGCGGCCGATGAGCTTCGCCGTGGCGGTGATGTCGACGGCGCTCCGCGCCTCGTCCAGGGTCAGCTCGACCTCTATCGAAGTAAGCTTAAGCGGGTGGCAGAGGGGAATGAGATCGGGGGTGCGCTTGGCACCCATGATGCCCGCCAGCCGCGCCACGGTCAGCACGTCGCCCTTCTCGACACCGCCTTCGCGGATGAGGGCGATGGTCTCGGGCCGCATCAGCACCGCGCCCTTGGCGGTGGCGGCACGCGGCGTCTCGGCCTTGTCGGAGACATCGACCATGCGCGCCCGGCCTTCGGCGTCGAGGTGGGTGAGCTCGGCCATGGCTCAGGCGCTGGCCCGGATCGGGGCGCCGGGGGCGCCGAGGAGGTCGCGCACGGCCTGGGCCACGTCGGCCCGGCGCAACAGGGACTCGCCAACCAGGAAACACCGCGCGCCGGCGGCCGCCATGCGCTCGAAATCGGCGCGGTCGGCGAGCCCGCTTTCGCACACCGGCACGCGATCCGGCGGCACAAGCGGCGCCAGCGCCTCGGTGGTGCCCATATCCACGGCGAGGGTCTTGAGATCACGGTTGTTGATGCCGATCAGGCGGGCGTCGAGGGCCAGCGCTCGGTCCAGCTCCGCCGCGTCATGAACCTCGGCCAAAATGTCCAGGGCCCACTGTTGCGCCGCGTCCACGAGCTCGCGTGCCTGGCCGTCGCCCAGTACTGCCATGATCAGGAGAATGCAGTCGGCACCGAGCGCCCGCGCCTCCGCCACCTGGTAGGGGTCGAGGGTGAAGTCCTTGCGCAACACCGGCAGGGAAACGGCCGCGCGCGCCGCGCTCAGGTCGCTGTCCCGGCCCTGGAAATAGGACTCGTCGGTGAGCACCGACAGGCAAGTGGCGCCGCCCTCCTCGTAGGCGCGGGCGAGGGATAGCGGATCGAAGTCCGCGCGGATCAGGCCCTTGCTCGGCGAGGCCTTCTTGATCTCGGCGATGAGGCCGAAACGGCCCGCCTCCAAGGCCGCCTCGAGCGCCTTCGCAAATCCGCGCGGGGGCGACGCCGCACGCGCCGCGCGCTCCACCTCGGCCAGGGGCCGGGCCGCCTGACGCGTCACGATTAGGCGGCGCTTGTCGGCGCAGATGCGGGCGAGGACGTCGCTCATGCGCCTTCTCTGGCAGGGGCGGTCCGGTTGGTGATCTCCACCAATCGCTCCAGGGTGGCCTTGGCCGCGCCGCCGTCGATCGCCTCCGCCGCCATGGCCACGCCCTGGCGCAGGTCGCCCGCCTTGCCGGCGACGATG
>JAZFQY010000118.1:0-6236 GCA_036445355.1 Alphaproteobacteria bacterium | reverse complement strand
AGGCGCCAAGCTCGGCGTCGGCGGGTCGACGTTGGGCATCGTTTTCGGCGTCTGCCCGGCCTGCATTCCGACCATCGCGGTCTTCCTGCCGCTTGCCTTCAACGTTTTCTTGAGCCGCGTGGCACCGGTCCTGTCGTTTGTGGCGATCGCCGTGCTGCTGTTCGTGATCTACCGCTTGAAAGGATTTCGCCGGTCCGCTCTGCCCGAGACGGCGGCCGAGCGCCCATCGCCCGTGTCAATCGTTGCAGGCGGCGACGAGCCGTGAGGCCGGACGGGAATAGGCGACGGCATCCGGAGAGGGCGGTGTTAGCATCTAATCGGACCTTGATTCTGTAGTCACTACAGGATTCATAATGGTGAAGATCGGAATGGAATTGGACACTGGCATGGCAAGACATGACCAACACCCCGCGACCGGCGCGGCCGACGCCGGCCGGGTTGGTCTCCTGAGCGTTGGGCAAACGCGCCAGGGCCTGGCGGCGGCGGTCTACCCCTATGTGGGTCCGGCGCCCCTCGATCTGCTGACGCCATGAGCGACAAGCTCGTCGCCGGCCTCGTGACCGCCGCCGCCGTCGGCCCCATCTGCGCGGTCTGCTTTCTGGGCCCGACCTTCGTCTTCTCGTGGGTGTCCGGATTTTTTGCCGGCCTCAGCCCGGTGATCGCCACGGGGCTGGCGATCATCGCCGTCATTCTCGTCTACGGCCTGTTGCGACGGCGCAAGGCCGGCACCACCGATGGCCGACCGGGCGCGGCGCCATGCGCGCCCGAAGGGCCCTGATGGACGGCGGTACAGGGCACGGCGCCGCCTACGACCTGGCGGTCGTTGGTGCCGGCTCGGGCGGATTCGCCGCCGCCATCCGTGGCGCCGAATTGGGCGCGCGCGTCGCTCTTATTGGCCACGGCGCCATCGGCGGCACCTGCGTAAATATTGGCTGCGTGCCGTCGAAGACCTTGATACGCGCGATGCAGGGCGTGAACGGGGCGCGCGCCGCCGGCCGCTTCGCCGGGATAGGGGCCAAGGCCCGGCTCACCGACTGGGCCGCCCTCGTCGCCCAAAAGGACGAGCTGGTCGCCGGCCTGCGCCAGGCGAAGTACGTGGACGTGCTCGCCGCCTACCCTGGCATCACCGCCATCGCCGGCCCGGCCCGGCTGGTCGAGGGCGGCGTCGCCGTGGACGGCGCCGCGATCCGGGCCGGCAAGATCGTTCTCGCCACCGGCGCCCGTCCGGCGCTGCCGGATATAGCAGGGCTGAGCGAGGTCGAACCGCTGACCAGCACGACGGCAATGGAGCTGGAGCGGTTGCCGCGTTCTCTGCTGGTCATCGGCGGCGGCGATATCGGCGCCGAGCTGGCACAGATGTTTGCCCGCGCCGGCGCGCGCGTCACCCTGGTCTGTCGCAGCCGACTGCTGCCGCGTGCCGAGCCGGAGATCGGCACGGCGTTGACGGATGTGTTCGCCGCCGAGGGCATCGCCGTTCGCGCCGGCGCATCGTACGAATGGATCCGCCGAACGGGCCACGGCGTGACGCTGGCGCTGGTCGGCGGCGAGGTAATCGAGGCCGAACGGGTGCTGTCCGCCGTCGGGCGGCGCCCTAACACGGACGGACTGGGGTTGGCGGAGGCCGGCGTCGCGCTCGCGCCCGGCGGCGGCGTGCGGATCGACGACCGGCTACGCACCACGCGGCCGGGCGTCTATGCTGTCGGCGACGTCACCGGGCGCCATATGCATGTCTACATGGCCGCCTACGCCGGCCGGCTGGCGGCTGATAACGCCTTGGAGGGGGCGGATCACCGCTACGACGCGGCGGCCATGCCGGAGGTCACCTTCACCGACCCGCAAGCGGCCAGCGTCGGCCTGACCGAGCGCCAGGCCCGCGACCAGGGCCTCGACGTGCGCACGACGGTTCTGCCCTTGGAGCATGTGGCTCGGGCGCTCGCGGCGCGGGACACGCGCGGGCTGATCAAGCTCGTCGCCGCCGACGAGCGGCTCCTGGGCGCCCACATCCTGGCGCCCGAGGGCGGCGAGGCGATCCAGACCGCCGCCCTGGCAATCAAGCATGGGATGACCGTGGGCGCGCTGGCAGAGACGATCTTCCCCTACCTGACGACGGTGGAGGGGCTGAAGCTGGCGGCGCAGTCCTTCGACAAGGACGTGGCGAAGCTTTCCTGCTGTGCCGGATAGGTGGACGACATGATGGACAAACGGCCTGGAGGTCGTCGGTTCACGTTAATTGCCGGGGTGGGCATGGCGTTGTGCTGCGGCTTGCCTCTGCTGCTCGTTTCCGGCGGTTTGGGGGCCATGATGGCATGGCTGCTGGAAGGCGGACTAGTCTGGCTTGCCCTGGCATTGATACTTGCGGCGGCGGTCGCGCGACTGCTGTGGCGGCGACGCCCGCAACAGCGCGCGGCGCCGCGCAGCGCCGATCCGAGGAGGTGAAACGGTATTGGTAAACTGTTGCGACGCCGGCTATCGTGACCGGCATGCGCTCCTTCGCCTACTTCGCCGTCGCGGCGGCGGCCGAGATCGGCGGCTGCTTCGCCTTCTGGGCCTGGCTGCGCCTGGGCCGGAGCGTCCTCTGGGTGTTGCCGGGAATGGCCTTGCTGGCGCTGTTCGCCTACCTGCTCACGCGCACCGATGCCGCCTATGCCGGCCGGGCCTTCGCCTCCTACGGCGGCGTCTACATCGCCGCGTCGCTGTTCTGGATGTGGCTGGTCGAGGGCAACCGCCCCGACCAGTGGGACGTATTGGGCGCGATCATCTGTCTCGGCGGCGCCGCCATGATCCTGTTGGGGCCGCGCACCGCGGCGTGAGACTAAAGCGGATCGTGATTGATCGAGGCCGCTTCGCGGGATCCGATCAATCGCGTGAATCCGCCCTATATCAAATACTTGGAGCAGATCCACCGGGTCGATGAATCGCCCAAGGCGGTTCTCATCGACCCGAATCTGCTCTAGGGTTGGTGGAAGAGGTCATCACGTTCGCCCAGAGCCGGCGCTGCGGTGGCCGGCGCGACGCAGACATAGCCCTGAATCGAATATCGGGAGATCTATGATGAGCGGAACCGAAATTGACGCGGAACTGCTGCGCCGGCGCATGATTGGCCGGTGGGGGACAGTCGCTCGGATGGCAGTCGGAGTGGCCTTCGTCGTCGCCGCGTTTTTCGTCGGCATGGGATGGCAATACGCGGCCCTGGGCCTGATCGGATTTCCGGCATTGATCCTGGTGCTGTTGGCGTTCCGCGGCCGGGTGGCGGCGCCCCTGCGGCTTACCGGCGTCACTGGCCACGCGCTCAATTGCGGCACTATATTCCTCGCCTTCATCGTATCGGCGCCGGCGGCGTTTCTGTTTTACGGCGCCTCGATGTTGCTTGCGGCGTGGCGAGGCTATGGCGGCTGCGAGGTGTTCGCCCTGTCCAACTGGCTCATGCGCCGCGATGACCAGATCGCCTGCGCCCTGTTTTCGCCGATCGACGCTGCTGAAGGCCGCAGCGGTTGCTGAGGCAAAGTGCGCCGTCGTCTTGGCGAGTTGATGGTGGCATCGACAGGACGCTTAACACGGCCCCCTTACGGGCCTAAGCTGTTCCGACGATGGTGCGGAAAACCGATCACCTAGGACGCGCGATCGAGGCCGCCCTGGAACTGGCGGCGGCACGCGGCTGGCGCCGCGTTGCGCTCGCCGATGTCGCCGGCGCGGCGGGACTGTCCCTCGTCGAGCTGTATCGCGTCAGCCCGTCGAAGGCCGCGCTCCTCGGCGCCTATGCCCGGCGCCTGGACGAGCAAATGCTGACCGGCGAGGAGGAGGGCGCCGCCGAGGAGCCGCCGCGCGACCGCCTATTCGAGGTGCTCATGCGCCGCTTCGAGTCGATGCGCCCGCACCGCGACGGCCTCGCCGCCATTCTCGCCGATTTGCCAACGGACCCGCTGGCGGCGCTTTGCACACTGCCCGGCTTCGCGCGCTCCATGGCCTGGGCGCTGGTCGCCGCCGGGCTGTCGCCCAGGGGTCTGTGCGGCCTGGCCCGGATCAAGGTGCTGGGGGCGGTCTATCTGGCGACGCTCAGGGTCTGGCTCCGGGACGAAGACGCGGACATGGCGGCGACCATGGCGGCGCTCGACCGCAACTTGCGCTGCGCCGAGCGCTGGACCTGGCTCACCGGCTGGACCCGGCGCGAGTATCCTCGCCCGGAGGAGGAAGCCAGCGAGCCCGCCTGAGGCGCCGCGGCGGCTTTCCGATCGCTCAAAGACGGAGCGTTACCACAGAGACGCAGAGGTCGGCCGCAGAGGCCAGAGCATCGATTCTACCGGCTTTGTGCAGGTCCTCGGCGTCTCCGTGCCTCAGTGGTTTCCAATTCTTGGCAATATATCTCCTTGGTTCCGATTATTCGACGGTAGGTTGCCACTGCCGAATGCCGTTGTTAGCGTGCGCGGACGGAGGTGCCATGACCATCGCGTTCGAAGACTTCCGCAAGGTCGACATCCGCGTCGGCACGGTGACCCGCGCCGAGCCGTTCCCCGAGGCGCGCAAGCCGGCCTACAGGCTGTGGGTCGATTTCGGGCCCGACATAGGCGACAAGAAATGCTCGGCCCAGATCACGACCCTCTACACACATGGCGAACTCGTCGGGCGGCAGGTGGTGGCGGTGGTCAACTTCCCGCCGCGGCAGATCGGCAAGTTCATATCCGAGGTGCTGATCCTGGGCTTCCCCGACGCGGTCGGGGAGGTCGTGCTGCTGGCGCCGGACAAGGCCGTGCCCGACGGCGGGCGCATGTACTAGAGCGGATTCACCGGGCCGAGGTTTCGCCCAAGTCGATTCTCATCGACCGGATCTGCTTCACCGGGTCGATGTTTCGCCCAAGGCGATTCTCATCGACCCGGATCTGCTCTAGGTCCGGTGACCCGGATTGCTGTAGCATTGCTGTAAAGGAAAGGGCCGGTCGTGACCGCGCGCCAGGACATGCGTATCGTGCATCTTGTGGACGTGCCCGAGGCGTCGCCCACCCTCGTGCAGTGGTTCGTCGAGGAATGGGCGCCCTGGTACGGCCCCGACGGTCAGGGTGATGCCGAGGCTGACTTTGCGGCGTGCCGCAGCCGCGATGCGCTTCCCATCTGCCTGGTGGCCCTGGACGGGGAGGGCGGCGTGCTCGGCACGGCTTCGCTCAAAGCAGAGTCCGTCGGCGCCGAGCTGGCGCCCGGGCCGTGGCTGGCCGCCATGCTCGTCGGCAAGGCCCATCAGGGCAGGGGCATCGGCACGGCGCTCGCCGGCGCCATCGAGGAGGAGGCACGGCGGCTGGGTTTCGCCGCGATCTACACCTCGACCGACGCGGCCGAGGGCATCATGGAACGCAGGGGCTGGCAAAGGATCGGGACCACCGTATCCCTGCGGGGCGACATAGCGGTCTTCCGCCGGCAGTCAAGTAACCTGTGTAGCGGTCAACAAGAAAAGTCTCGACAAGGACACTCGCGCGCTGCGAAACGAGTCACGTCATCCTGAATTCATTAGCGTCTTGCACATTCTCACCATGGGGATGTGTGTTTCCGGATCGACAAATTCTCTGTCTACCTGCCAACCGTTCTTACGGTAAAACCCGTTGGCTTGGTCGTTGTCCCTGAAGCTGTTTAAGGTCAGGACGCACGGCCTTTCGCCAAGGCGCTCTTCGACTGCCTCGAGTAGCTTGCTGCCGTAGCCTCTGCCGTGTAAATCGCTGTCGATGATTATGAGATCGAGCACGTTCCGCTTCGCTGAAGCGCAACCGATCAAATGAGCTCCAAGACTAGCGATCAAGCAGGCATCAATATTGTCCTGGAAGAAACGCGATACCGCCCCGCTAGCGACATATGCAGATACGGCCTCCTCTCCTAAGAAGGGAGGGTACATCTTCATGATCGTTCGCTGTGAGATAGCTATGAGTGTGGGGATGTCGTGTGCAGTAGCTGCACAAATTTCAATGATCATTGGCTTTCTCTGAACATAGTAAGAGCTGCTTCTGCTGCGTGTCGCGCGGAAGCAGGTTCATCTCATCCCCTGTCGAGAATGTGCATCCCTAAAGTGGCAGGCGGATGCGGGCGCGCAGGCCGCCGCCGGGGGCGTCGTCGAGGGTGAGCTCGCCGCCATGGCCGCGGATTATGTCGCGCGCGATGGTGAGCCCCAAGCCGGTGCCGCCGGTGTCGGGGTTGCGCGACGGGTCGAGCCGGAAGAACGGCTTGAACACGTCCTCCCGATCCGCCGGCGGGATGCCGGG
>JAZFQY010000117.1:0-2737 GCA_036445355.1 Alphaproteobacteria bacterium | reverse complement strand
CTCTCCGGCACCCGCCGCGGCCACCAGCGATAATGGGGCGCCCCAGACCGGCCCGGCACCGGGGTGGGCGCGCCCTCCCCCGCGTGCGGCTTGATCCGGTCCTTCGGCCCCGTGGCCGCAGGCTCCCTCGATGCCGGATAGTAAGGGGCAAAGATTTCCTTTTGGTTGCCACGGGCGCCCGGGCGATCGTTGCGGGCGGCTCCGGGCGGCGGCTCGGCCGCCGCCGAAACGCTTGCAAAAACTGGGATCGAGGCCCGAATCGTGGTAACAGCGAGCTTCGCGAAGGAGGGCCGGCGCGGCGCCCGCGGGCATCGCGGATAAGGAGAACGGCATGAGCTTTCAGGGCAAGGCCGCGGTCGTCACCGGGGCCGGCGGCGGCATGGGGCTGAACATCTCCCGCGACCTTCTCGCCGCCGGCACCGACGTCACCATGATCGACCTCAAGCCCGGCCCCGAGGGTCTCGACGGCGGGCCCGGCGAGGCGACCTATCTCGAGGGTGACGTCACCGACGACGATTTCATCGCCGCGGCAATGGCCGAGACCTTCGCCGCCGGCGGGCGCCTCGATTACCTGGTGAACGCCGCCGGCGTGCTGTGGTTCGGGCGCGACAGGTCGCTCGTCGAGATCGACCTCGACGTCTGGGACAAGGTGCTCGAGATCGACCTCAAATCGATGGTCCACACCGTGCGCCACGCGGTGCCGCTGATGAAGAAATCGGGCGGCGGCGCCATGGTCCATTTCGCGTCGATCCAGTGCCTGCGCGGCGACACCCGGCCGCAGGACGCCTACCAGGCGTCGAAGGCGGGCATGGTGGCGCTGTCGAAATCGATCGCCGTGCAGTTCGCGGGCGACGGCATCCGCTCGAACACGGTCCTGCCGGGCGGCACCTTCTCGCCCATGCAGGAGCGCTGGTCGGACGACCCCGACCTCAAGGCGGCGGCGGACACCGACGTGCCACTGGGCCGCGTCGGCACCACCCAGGACATGGCCAACGCCTGCCTGTTCCTGCTGTCGGACAAGGCGTCCTACATCACCGGCATCGAGCTTATCGTCGACGGCGGCGTCACCGCGCTGCCCTGACTTCGGCGCAACCGGAGAGCCACGATGACACGCAGCGTTCCCGCCGACCCCTACCGCTTCCCCTTGGGCGGCCGGCTCGAGCCCGGCAACACGGCGCTCGCGGTCATCGACATGCAGGTCGATTTCTGCGCCCCCGGCGGCTACATCGCGCGCATGGGCTGCGACCTGACTTCGATCAGGGCGCCGCTCGCGCCCATCGGGCGGGTGCTCGAGGCGATGCGCGGCGCGGGCTTCACGGTCGTCCACACGCGCGAGACCTTCGCCCCCGATCTCTCCGACGTCCAGCCCCACAGGACGTGGCGCGGGGCCGGCGGCGACCTTATCGTCGTCGGCGATCGCGGCCCGCTCGGCCGCTGCCTCGTCCGCGGCGAGCCGTGCTGGGAGATCGTCCCCGAGGTCGCGCCGCTCGCCGGCGAGGCGATCTTCGACAAGAACGCCTATGGCGCCTTCGGCTCGACCGGCATCGACGCTTACCTCAGGGAGCGCGGCGTCGAGAACCTGGTGCTCGCCGGGATCACCACCAACTGCTGCATCCAGTCGAACCTGCGCGAGGCGCTCGACCGCGGCTACGACTGCCTGGTGCTCGAGGACTGCTGCGGCGCCGTTACGCGCGAATCGCACGAGCGTTCGATGGCGATGATCCGCAACCCCGACGGCGTCTTCGGAGCCGTCTCGACCTCGCCGGCGCTGATCGCGGCGATTGCGGGCGCCTGAGCCCTCAGCGCGCCGCCGTCACCATGATCTCGACCCGCCACTGGGGCGCGGCGAGGGTGGCCTCGACGCAGGCGCGCACCGGCGTATTGCCGGGTGAGACCCAGGCGTCCCACAGCTTGTTCATCTCGTTGAAACGGGTCATGTCCGCGATCCAGATCGTCGCCGCGAGCAGCTTCGACTTGTCGCTGCCCGCCTCCGCGAGCCGGGCGTCGATCTTGGCGAGAATCTGCTCGGTCTGCCCGGCGACGCCGACCGAGGTGTCGTCGGCCACCTGGCCCGCGAGATAGACGGTGTCGCCGTGAACCACGACCTGGCTCATGCGTTCGCCGACTGAATGACGGCTGATGCTCATGGGTCCCCTCCCTGCTGATCGCCATGCGCTTGGGCGCCGCGCAGTCTAGCATCGATGAGAGCGATAGCGACAAGGGCCAGGCCGGACACGGCGCCCGGCGAGGAGCGGACGCCGACAGCCGTGACGGGAAACAACCACACTACCAATAACCATTTAGTAATTAGGTTATCGCGTAATACCCCCTCCCGGCCTGACCGAATGGGCTGACTTGGCCCTTCGGATAGGTCACAGCCTCCACAAGCGGGCTCTGATACGACGAGGCAGAGCATCGATGTTTAGACTTTTTCGCTACTACTCGATCACGAGCGCGGTTGCCATAGTCGCGGTAACCGTCGTGCTGGTGGTTTTCTTTCGGCAGCACGAGTTGGCCCAACTCATCGAGTCGGCAGAGAGCCGGAACGTGGTGCTGGCTCAGTCGTTCGCCAATACGATCTGGCCGAGATTTTCGTCCTATGTGACCTCGGTCTCCGACGTGGATGGAGACACATTGCGGTCGCGTCCGGAAACACAACAAATCCATGAAGTGCTAGTGACGCTTGTGACCGGACTGCCGGTGCTCAAGGTCAAGATTTATAAGCTCGACGGACATA
>JAZFQY010000116.1:0-3244 GCA_036445355.1 Alphaproteobacteria bacterium | reverse complement strand
AGATTGATCGCCCCGGGCGCCGCATGAACCTGTCGATCAAGCAACGCGAGATCGAGGAAGAGAAGAAGGCCATGAAGGACTACGGCTCCACCGACTCCGGCGCCTCCCTGGGCGACATTCTCGGCGCGGCGCTGCGCGAGAAGGAGGAGCAGGATGCCCAGGCCGAGGGCGAGGCGCCGGATGTCCAGGACGAGGGCGAGGTGCCTGAGGGTGAGGCCGAGGGCGAGGCGCCTGAGGGTGAGGCCGAGGGCGAGGCGCCTGAGGGTGAGGCCGAGGAAAAGAAGGCCGATGCCAAGGAAGAGAAGGCCAAAGCAAAGCCGGCAAAGCGCACTACGCGGAAGAAGAAGGAATAGACGCCGCAGCGAGGACACGCCGCGATGTCCCTTGAGCTCGATGCCCTGCTCGACCGACGCCGGCTGAAGCGGCAGCTTATAATCTGGCGCGTGATCGCGGTCCTGGCCTTGACGGCTGCGGTGGTCGTCGCGGTTGGACGCGTGACCGGCGGTTTCGCCTTCAAGCGCGACCACATCGCCCGCTTCGCGGTCAGCGGCATCATCATCCAGGATTCGGCGCGCGACACGGCGCTCGCCGCCATCGCCAGTGACGGCTCGGCGAAGGCGCTGTTGCTGCACGTCAACAGCCCCGGCGGCACCGTCGTCGGCGGCGAGGATCTCTACACCGCCCTGCGCGAGGTCGCCGAGGCCAAACCCGTGGTCGCGGTGCTGGGGACGCTCGCCACCTCCGCCGGCTACATGACCGCGGTCGCCGCCGACCGCATCTACGCCCGCGAGGGCACCATCACCGGCTCCATCGGCGTCGTCTTCCAGGCGACCGAATTCAGCGAATTGATGCAAAGGCTCGGCATCCGGGCCGAGGCCATCAAGTCGGGGCCGCTCAAGGCGCAGCCCTCGCCGCTGGAGCCGATGACCGAGGAGGCAAGGGTGGCGACGCGGGCGCTGGTCATGGACATACACCGGTTTTTCGTCGACCTGGTGGCCCAACGAAGGGGCTTCGATGCCGGCACCGCGCAAGGGCTCGCCGACGGCAGGGTCTTCACCGGCCGCCAGGCAGTGGATACGGGCCTGATCGATGCCATCGGCGGCGAAGACGCCGCCGTCGCATGGCTGGCCGAGGTACATGGCCTCGATCCCGATCTACCGGTGCGCGAGGTGAGCGTCCGCAGCGACGACCAACTTTGGCGCAACCTGCTCTCGAGCCTGACCGGAAAAACATTGTACTCCGAAGCACTTACCCTTGACGGTTTAGTGTCCCTCTGGCACCCTCAACTGAACTGACAGGGGCCAACAACAAATTTGGCCGCGATGCGTGCGGGCCGGCCCGTCCGGCCGCGGGGGTTCGTTGTTGCACGGAGGCGCAACAGGGGCGGGCGGGAGTGTGTGTCGCCGTCCGGGGTAAGCAAGGGGGGTCGCTGGGGCATGACCAAGTCCGAGCTAATACAGCGGCTTGCAGAGATCAATCCACATCTCTATCAACGCGACGTCGAGCGTATCGTGACAACGATTTTCGACGAGATTTCGGCCGCCTTGAGCCGCGGCGACCGCGTCGAACTCAGGGGATTCGGAGCATTTTCGGTACGCCGCCGTGGACCGCGGATCGGCCGCAATCCGCGTACCGGCGAGGCCGTAAACGTGGCGGAGAAATGCATCCCCTACTTCAAGACCGGCAAGGAATTGCGCGAACGCCTGAACGCGGGCTCCTGAGCACCGCCGGCGACGCCGAGATCGGGGCGTGCCGGGCATGAAGCGGCTGAGCTGGATCCTCACCCTGCCGCTAGCGGTGGTCATCGTCATTTTTGCGCTCAGCAATCGTGCCGGGGTCAAGATCGGACTCTGGCCAACGGATTTCACCCCATCGGTGCCGATCTTCCTGCTGCCCTTGGGGGGACTGGTGGTCGGATTCATCGTCGGCGCGGCGGCGATGTGGTTCGGCTCCCTGCGCTGGCGGCGGCAGGCGCGGCGCCAGGCCGCGCGCGCGGCGGAGCTGGAGCGCGAGCTGGCCAAGATCCGGCGGATCGCGGCCGAGACCGCGGCCCGACCCAAGACGGCGCAGCCCCAGGAAAAGACCTCGGCGCCGGACCGTGCCGAGGGCGGGCGCCGCATGCCCGCCACTGGCTGAACCTGCCGGGGTACGCCGTGCGCACCCTCGGCGCGGCGGAGATCGACGCCGCCCTGGAGATCGAGGCCCTGATCGACGCCCTGCGCCGGTCGTTCCGCGCCGGCGCGGTGGTGCCGGTGCGCCACCATCACAGGGTGGAGGTGCCCGGCGCCGCCGACGGCACCCTATTGCTGATGCCGGCCTGGCAGGCAGGCGGGCATATGGGCGTCAAGGTGGTCTCCGTCTTTCCGGACAACGCCCGCCGCGGCCTGCCCTCGGTGCTCGGGGCCTACCTGCTGCTGGCGGCGGGCACGGGCGAGGTCCTGGCGCTGCTCGACGGCCCCATGCTCACCCTCAGGCGCACAGCTGCCGCCTCGGCGCTGGCCGCAAGTTACCTGGCGCGCCGGGACGCGGCACGGCTGCTGATGGTCGGCACCGGCGCCCTCGCGCCGCACCTCGTCCGCGCCCATGCCGCGGTACGCCCCATCGGCGAGGTGCGCATCTGGGGCCGCACGCCGTCGAAGGCGCGCGCCCTGGCGAAACGGCTCGATGCCGTCGGCCTCGCGGCCGAGGCGACCGACGACCTGACCGCGTCGGTCCCGGCGGCGGACGTGATCACCTGCGCCACCATGGCGGTCGAGCCCCTGATCGAAGGCGCCTGGCTCAGGCCCGGTCAACACCTGGACCTGGTCGGCGGCTACCGGCCCGACATGCGCGAGGCCGACGACGAGGCGGTGCGCCGCGCCACCGTCTTCGTCGATACGCGCGCGGGCGCGTGCACGGAGGCGGGGGACATCGTGCAGGCCGTGGAGGGCGGCGCCCTCGATGCCGACACTATCGCCGCCGACCTGTTCGATCTGTGCCGCGGTGGTCATCCCGGCCGGCGCGACGATGACGAGATCACTTTCTTCAAGTCGGTGGGCACGGCGCTCGAGGATCTGGCCGCGGCCGAGCTGGCCGTGAGCGCAGGATGAAGATCACCAAATCCGACCAGGCGCGGGTGCGTGCCTGGACGTTCGCCGACGCGCTGCCGGTCTGGGCCGAGGCCGGCCTCGATCGCGCCGGCGGCGGGTTCGTCGAGGCGCTGACACTCGATGGCGCGCCGCTGGCCGCCATCGATCGGCGGCTG
>JAZFQY010000115.1:0-2206 GCA_036445355.1 Alphaproteobacteria bacterium | reverse complement strand
GCGGTTATGCCCGCGCCGCGACCCAGGAAGACGTGCCGCTTAGCGAGGTGCTGCGGGTGCTGGCGCGCCAGGCGATCACCGGCATGGAGCCACCGCCCGCCGCCAAGGCCATGGTCGATCTCTGGCGTCCGAGCCTCGATGCCCGGGTGCTGCAGGACCTATCGGAACTGCGCGGACGGATCGCGGACCAGCAGGACTTCGCCGACGCGGTGCGCGACATGCTCACCCACCTCGACTTCGACCTCGGACCCGATGACGACTCGGGCAGCGAGGACGAGAACGAAAACCAGGGCGAGGGCGAGGACGACGACGCTTCCGAGGCGCACGGCGAGGGCGGCGAGCAAGACGCCGCCGATGCCGCCGCCACGCTTGAGGGCCAGCTCGGCGAGGCCAGCGATGCCGAGGGCGCCGACGATCAGGAGGCCGATGCCGACGGCGAGATGATGCCCGGGTCCGGCGACGACGAGCCCGGCCGTCCCGGCCAGCCGCCGAACTTCGATCCGCGCCGCAACGCGCTCGACGCCGAAGCCTACCGCGCCTTCAGCTTGGATTTCGACGATATCGTGGAGGCCGCCGATCTCTGCGACGCCGACGAGTTGACCCGGCTGCGCCAGATGCTCGACCAGCAATTGGCCGCGCTCCAAGGCGTGATCGCGCGCCTGGCCAACCGGCTGCAGCGGCGCCTGCTGGCCAAGCAGACCCGGAGCTGGGACTTCAATCTCGACGAGGGGCTCCTGGATTCGGCGCGCCTCGCGCGCGTCGTCACCAACCCGGGGTCCGCACTCTCCTTCAAGCAGGAGAAGGAGATGGAGTTCCGCGACACCGTGGTGACGCTGCTCATCGACAACTCGGGCTCGATGCGCGGCCGGCCGATCACGGTGGCCGCCATGTGCGCCGACATCCTGGCACGCACGCTGGAGCGCTGCGGCGTCAAGGTCGAAATCCTCGGCTTCACGACCCGCATGTGGAAGGGCGGGCAGTCGCGCGAGCGCTGGATCGCGGCCGGCAAGCCACCCAACCCGGGCCGCCTCAACGATCTGCGCCACATCATCTACAAGCCGGCCGACGCGCCCTGGCGGCGCGCCCGCAAGAGCCTGGGCCTGATGCTGCGCGAGGGCATCCTCAAGGAAAACATCGACGGCGAGGCGCTGCTCTGGGCCCACAGCCGGCTGATCGGCCGGACTGAGCAGCGGCGCATCCTGATGGTCGTCTCCGACGGCGCGCCGGTCGACGATTCGACGCTCTCGGTCAATCCGGGCAACTACCTGGAGCGCCACCTGCGCGAAGTGATCCACTATATCGAGACCCGCTCGCCGGTCGAGCTGCTCGCCATCGGCATCGGCCACGACGTGACCCGCTATTACCGCCGCGCGGTCACCGTCGTCGACGCCGAGCAACTGGGCGGCGCGGTCATGGACCAACTCGCCGCCCTGTTCGACGAAGACGTTCCGACGGCCCACACCGCCCGACGCCGCGGCCCAGCCCGCAGGCAGGCCGCCGGCGGAGTTCACTAAGGCGTTATCCGAAATCCCTACACCCGCACTTGAAAGACGATCTTGCCGCGGACGTGGCCGGTTTGGCTGAGCTCGTGGGCTTGGCGCGCCTCGGATAGCGGCAGGGTCTTGATCTCCGGCGGCTTGACCGCGCCTTCCGCCACCAGCTCGAGGACCCGCTCCAGGTGCGCCCGGTCGCGGCCGACGTGGGGGCGGGTCACGGTCACGTCGTCGCGTGGGCTGGTGAAGTCCTGGGGCGGCGGCGCGATGTGGATGAGCCGTCCACCGGGCTTGAGCACGGCGAAAGAACGCGCGTGCACCTCGCCGCCGATGGTGTCGAACACGACATCGCAGTTTTCGACCGCCTGGGCGAAGTCCTGCTTGGTGTAGTCGATGGTTTCGTCCGCGCCGAGTTCGCGCAGGTAGGCGTGGTTGACGGCCCGGCCGGTAACGATCACATGGGCGCCGACGTGGCGCGCGTATTGCACCGCGAAGCTGCCAACCCCGCCGGCGGCGCCGTGGATCAGCACCCGCTGCCCGGCCGCGAGTTTGGCTTCGTCCTCGAGCGCGACCAGGGCGGTCAGGCCGGTCAGCGCCAGCGCCGCCGCCTCGACGTGGCCAAGCGAGTCCGGTTTCCGGGCGGCGAGCGCGGTGGGGATCGAAATCGCCTCGGCATAGCCGCCCTCGCGGCCGCGCTCGATCACCGCGAAGAC
>JAZFQY010000114.1:0-6476 GCA_036445355.1 Alphaproteobacteria bacterium | reverse complement strand
ATGTGCGGCTCGAGCCGGTCGAGATCGCCGGGGAACAGGTCCTGGCCGAAGCTGTCGGGAACCCCGTCGACGAAGCAAGCCGGCGCCCCCTTCTCGTAGGGCCCGAGGATCAGGCCCTGGCGCTCCTCGCGCATGTAGTAGGAGGCGTCGGGTTCGCGCAAGACCGCCATCTCCGGCAGGTCCTGCTCCTTGCGCTCGACGAGCGCGGGGTGCGAGTCTGTGACGATGTACTGGTGCTCGACCGGGATGACCGGGCTATCGAGCCCAACCATGGCGGCAGTCTGACGCGCGTGGTTGCCGGTGGCGCTGACGACGTGCTCGCAGGTGATGTCACCCTTGTCGGTCTTGACCAGCCATTCGCCGCCTTGCGTGCGCTCGATGGCCACGACCTCCGTCTGTTGGTTAATCTCTGCGCCGCGGTTGCGTGCGCCCCGTGCCAAGGCCTGGGTCAGATCCGCGGGCGCGATGTGGCCGTCGTGGGGATGATAGAGCGCGCCGACGAGCCCCTCGATATTGCATAGCGGCCAGAGTTCCGCGATCTCCTTGGGCGTGATGAGTTCGAAGGGCACGCCAATGGTGTTGGCGGTGCCGCAATAGTGGTAGTATTCGTCCATGCGCTCGCGGTTGGTCGCGAGACGCAGGTTGCCGGTGACGTGGAAGCTCACGTCCTGGCCTGTCTCGTCCTCCAGCGTCTTGTAGAGATCGACGGAATACTTGTGGAGCTGTCCGACGCTGTAGCTCATGTTGAACAGCGGCAGCAGGCCCGCCGCATGCCAGGTGGACCCGGCCGTGAGTTCGGTGCGCTCGCAGAGCACGACCTCCGGCCATCCCTTCTTGGTCAGGTGATAGAGCGTACTAACGCCGACGACGCCGCCGCCGATCACAACCACGCGCGCTTGGGTCTTCATCCGCCGTTCCCCGCGCAACCAGCCGTCGCCTCTTCGTGGGGGGCACAGCACCGCTGGTTCCATGCCCCCCTCGCATCTTGCTTTGTATTGCCGAAATCCTCAATGCCCGCCCCCGCCGATGGGGCGGCGTCGCGCCCGTTGGGCGCACGGGCTTAGGCGGCGGCGCGGAGGGTTGCAGCCGTCGGCCCGATTCAGCCCAGCTCCTGCTTCGGGATGTCCTTCTCGGGGTCCTTGAACGGCGTCGGCACGACCTCGGCGTCGACGGGCCCCGGTTCGTCCGGCAGCAGGGCCTTGAGCTTCGTGCCAACGTCCGCAAAGGCCACGGGCAAGGTCGCCAAGGCGATGTTGGTGTCGAAGGTCGGCGACCAAAAGGCGCTCGTGATGTAGCCGACCGGGTCGCCCGAGGGATCCGTGACCAGCCAGAAGTCCTCGTTGTACCAGGTGATCGGTTCGCCGCCCATCCTGAGGCCCACGAGCTTCTGGCTGACACCCTCGTCCTTAATCCTCTGCAGCGCATCCTTGCCAATGAAGTCGTTCTTCGAGAAGTCGACCTGCCAGCCAAGCCCGACCTCGAAGGGATTGGTTTCGATGTCCATGTCCTGGCCGTGGGACAGAATGGCCGCCTCGAGCCGCCGGACGTGGCTCGGCGCGATGACCTTGAGACCGAACTCGACGCCGGCCTCCTTGACCGCGTTCCACAGTCGGTCGGCGTGGAGCGTGGCGTCGCGGAGATAGATCTCGAAGCCGATCTCGCCGGAATAGCCGGTCCGCGAGACGACGACGGAGAGATCGTGCAGGGTGGTGTCCAACAACCCGTAGTAGCGTAGCCTCAAGACCGCCTCGCCGAACAGCTTGCGCATCAGATCCTTGGACCTGGGACCCTGTATCTGGACCGGCGACACGTCGATCTCGTCGATGGCGACGTCGTACCCGACATTGTAGTTGACGCCTTTCACCCACAGCAGCACGTCGGAATCGGCGATTGAGAACCAGAACTCGTCCTCGGCGATGCGCAGGAGCACCGGGTCGTTGATGATGCCGCCCTTTTCGTCGCACAGGATGACGTAGCGGGCTTGGCCGACGGGCAACTTCTTGTGGACATCGCGGGTGATCAGCAGGTTGACGATGTCCGCGGCGTCCGGGCCCTTCATGCGTATCTGCCGCTCCACCGCCACGTTCCACATGGTCACGCCCCGCGTCAGATACTCGTACTCCTTCATCAACCCGCCGTCCTCGGGCCTGACGAAGGCGCGGGGATGGTACATGTGGTTGTAGACGGTATAGGCCCAGCAGCCTTCATGGTGCGTCAAGTGCCAGAAGGGTGACTTGCGGACGCGGGTCGAGATCAGCATCCGCGCGTCGCTGTTGCCGCTCTGTCTGAGGTTGATCGGAACGTTGCGGCGTTTGACCTGCAGCATCGCTCCGCTCCCGGCGGCGCCTACCGCTGCAGGTCCTTTAGCCTTGGTCGGTGACATGGAGTCGATCCCCGATCGATGGGTCGGCGGCCGCTCGCCGCCCACAGGAATGACGCGTTAATATACTTTTGGATGCGGCGGAACAATAGATGCTCGATGCAAGGCACGCAGAGGGTTCCCTTGCCCGCGTTGGGCGCCGCTGTCACTATAGCGGCGCGAGCGGAGAGGGGGGCATGGCACGCTATTCCATTTTCAGCGTCCTCAGAAATGCGCTCAGCCATCACGACAACTGGCAGCGAGCCTGGAGCAGCCCGGAGCCGAAGCCGAATTACGACGTGGTCATCGTCGGCGGCGGTGGGCACGGCCTTGCCACCGCTTACTACCTGGCCAAGGAGCACGGCATCACCAACGTCGCCGTGCTCGAGAAGGGCTGGATCGGCGGCGGCAACACCGGCCGCAACACCACCATCATTCGCTCTAATTATCTCTACGACGAAAGCGCGCAATTGTACGATCACGCTTTAAAGTTGTGGGAAGGGCTGAGCCGCGAGCTCAATTTCAACGTCATGTTCTCGCAGCGCGGGGTGCTCAACCTGGCGCACGATCAGCACGAGGCGCGCGAGCTCAAGCGCCGGGTGGAGGCCAATCGTCTTTCCGGAGTCGACTCCGAGTGGCTCGATCCCGACGCTTGCAAGAAATTCTGTCCCATCCTCGAGGTCGGCCCGCACAACCGCTACCCGGTCGTCGGCGCCACCCTGCAGCGCCGCGGCGGCGTCGCGCGCCATGACGCCGTCGCCTGGGGCTATGCCCGCGCTGCCGATGCCTTGGGCGTCGACATCATCGAGAACTGCGAGGTGACGGGCATCCTGCGCAACGGCGGCCGAATCGCGGGTGTCGAGACCACGCGCGGCAAAATCCGGGCGCCCAAGGTGGGCGTGGTCGTCTCCGGACATGCCAGCGTCCTCGCCGGCATGGCGGGCCTGCGCCTGCCCATCGAGAGCCACCCCCTGCAGGCGTTCGTTTCCGAGCCGGTCAAGCCCGTGCTCCATACCGTCGTCATGTCCAACGCGGTGCATGGCTATGTCAGCCAGTCGGACCGGGGTGAGCTGGTGATCGGCGCCGGCGCCGATCTCTATGTCGGCTACTCCCAGCGTGGTGCCTACGCAATCATCGAACACGCGGTGTGCGCTGTTATCGAGCTGTTCCCGATCTTCAGCCGCGTGCGACTCATGCGCCAGTGGGGCGGCGTCGTCGACATCTCGCCCGACGCCAGCCCGATCATCGCCAAGACGCCGATCCAAGGGTTCTACCTAAATTGCGGCTGGGGCACCGGCGGCTTCAAGTCGACGCCCGGCTCGGGCCATGCCTTCGCACATACTATCGCCCGCGACGAGCCTCATCCCTTGAACGCCGCCTACACCCTCGAACGGTTCTCCAGCGGGGCGCTGGTGGCCGAGCACGGCGCAGCGGCCGTGGCGCACTGAGGGAGGGACATGTACCTCATCGACTGTCCCTGGTGCGGTCCGCGCGAGCAGACGGAGTTTCGCTGCGGCGGCGAGGGTCACATCATCCGGCCCGGCGCCGACGACAAATTTAGTGACGCCGCGTGGGCCGACTATCTGTTCATGCGCAAGAATCCCAAGGGCGTACACTACGACCGCTGGGTGCATGTGCATGGCTGCCGTCGCTGGTTCCATCTGGCGCGCAATACGGCCACCGACGAGATACTCGCCACCTATGGCATCAGCGAGTCGGCCCCGGAGGTGAGTTCGCGGACGGCGCCGACGCCCTGCGGCGAGCCCCATATCGGCTCCGGCAACCTGCCGCTAGCAGAAGAGGACGGCGGGTGAGGGCGCAGCCATTTCGCCTGGCCGAGGGCGGCCGCATCGATCGATCGCGACCCCTCGGCTTCACATTCAACGGAAGGCGCCTCGAGGGCTACGCCGGCGACACCCTGGCCGCGGCCTTGCTCGCCAACGGTATCCACCTGGTTGCGCGCAGCTTCAAGTATCACCGCCCCCGCGGGATCTTTTCCGCCGGCGCCGAAGAGCCCTGCGCCCTGGTCCAACTCGGCGAAGGCGGCGCGCGCACCGACCCAAATCTGCGCGCGACCCAGGTCGAGCTCTTCGACGGCCTGATGGCGCAGAGCCAAAACTGCTGGCCGTCGGTCGAATACGACCTGAGCGCCGTCTACGACCTGATCTCGCCGCTGCTGCCACCGGGCTTCTATTACAAGACCTTCATGTGGCCCGACTGGCGGTTTTACGAGCGCTTTATTCGTGGCGCCGCGGGCCTCGGCCGCGCGCCCGGCGCACCCGACCCGGACACGTACGATCATGTGCACGCCCATTGCGATGTTCTGGTTGCCGGCGGCGGGCCGGCCGGCCTGGCAGCAGCGCTGGCCGCCGGCCGGACGGGCGCGCGCGTCGTACTCGCCGACGAGCAGGCGGAACTGGGCGGGCAGCAGCTGTCGGAGGGCGCCGACGGCGCCAGTATAAACGGTGTGCCCGCAGCGGCGTGGGTGGCCGAAGCGGTCACCGAACTTGCGGCCATGGCCGAGGTGCGCGTGCTGCCGCGGACCACTGTCTTCGGCTACCACCACGGCAATTTCCTGACCCTGGCCGAGAGGGTAAGCGACCACCTGCCGCCGGGCATGGCCGGGCCGGGCGTGCCGCGCCAGCGCCTGTGGAAGCTGCGCGTCAAGCAGGTCGTGCTGGCCACCGGTGCCATCGAACGGCCCTTGGTCTTCGCCGGTAACGACCGGCCGGGCGTCATGCTCGCCGGGGCGGCCCGCACCTACCTCAATCGGTTCGGCGTGCGCCCGGGAGCGCGCGCGGTGGTGTTCAGCAACAATGACGGCGCCTACCGCACGGCGCTCGACTTGCATCGAGTCGGGATGGACGTGGCGGCGATTGTCGATGTGCGCCCGGCGCCGGCGGGTGCATTGTCTGTGCGGGCGCATGAGGCGGGGATCGAGGTCCTGGCTGGCCACGCGGTCGTTGGCACGGAGGGGCGCCGGCGGCTGCGCCGAGTGCGAGTCATGGCGCTCGACAAGGATCGGCGCGCGGCGCGGGCTCTCGACTGCGACCTGTTGTGCGTCTCGGGCGGTTGGAACCCGGCCGTGCATCTGTTTTCCCAGTCGCGCGGCAAGCTCGCCTATCGCGACGCCGACGGCACCTTCGTCCCCGGCTCGTCCTTCCAGGCCGAGCGCTCGGCCGGCGCCTGCAACGGTGCCTTCGCCCTCGCCGACTGCCTGAAGCAAGGCTTTGCCGCCGGCGCCGCGGCCGCCGAGGGCGCCGGCTTTGCCGCAGCGCCGCCGCCGGTTCCGGCGGTCGAGGAGCCGGCCGAAGCGCCGCCGCGGCCCACCTGGCGCCTGCCCGCAGCCGGGCGGGCGGGGCGCGGCAAGGCCTTCGTCGACCTGCACACCGACGTCACCGCCGCCGACCTGACTCTGGCGCTGGACGAGGGCTACCGGTCGATCGAGCACGTCAAGCGCTACACCACCGCCGGCATGGGCACCGACCAGGGCAAGACCGGCAATGTGCTCGCCCTCGGTATCATCGCCGAGAGCCTGGGCGCGCCGGTGCCGGAGGTTGGGGTCACCACCTTCCGCCCGCCCTACACGCCGGTCACCTTCGGCGCCATCGCCGGCCGCCTGGTGGGCGACTTGTTCGACCCGGTGCGAACCACGCCCATGCATTCCTGGCATGAGTCTCACGGTGCCGCATTCGAGCCGGTCGGCCAGTGGCACCGCGCCTGGTACTACCCGAGGCGCGGCGAGTCGATGCGGGACGCGGTCACGCGCGAGGTCAGGGCGGCACGCCAGAGCCTAGGCATCCTCGATGCCACGACCCTGGGCAAGATCGATATCCAGGGGACGGACGCGGCCGAGTTCCTCAATCGCGTTTACACCAACGCCTGGTCGATGCTGGGTGTCGGGCGCTGCCGCTACGGCCTGATGCTGGGCGAGGACGGCATGGTCATGGATGACGGCGTGACCACGCGCCTGGGCGACTCCCACTTCCACATGACCACCACGACCGGCGCGGCAGCGGCGGTGATGTCGTGGCTCGAAGAGTGGCACCAGACCGAGTGGCCGCAATTGCGGGTCTTCTTTACCTCGGTCACCGAGCAGTGGGCGGTGATCTCGATC
>JAZFQY010000113.1:0-3417 GCA_036445355.1 Alphaproteobacteria bacterium | reverse complement strand
ATGATATCGACTAGGATGCCTCAACCTGGCTAGCTGGGCGATGCATTTGCGGACATCGTGCGGACACAAAAGATAAGAGGTCCTAGCCGTTACCAGCTAAGCCATTGATTTTTCTGTCAGGAACGCCGGGACGCGAATTTGTGGTGGCCTGATAGGAGGTCAGTGGGAAGTCATGCGCAAGATCCTTTGCGACGCCGCGCTCGCCGTTCTGATGGCCGCTTCTGCGGTCACGCCGGCCGCCGCCCGGGCGCTCTCCAGCGCCGATGTTGCGGCCTACCGCACCGCATTCGACGCCGCCGAGCGCGAAGAATGGAGGGCGGCAGCAGTTCATTCGGGCCGGGCGGAGGACAAATTACTGGCCAAAGTCGTCGCCTGGCTCGACTACCAGCGCGACGGTACCGCGGCGTCGTTTTCGGAAATATCGAGATTTGTCGACGACAACCCGGCCTGGCCGCGGCTTCACACTCTGCGCCGACAGGCGGAGCGCGCCATCAGGTTGCAGTTCGAGGACGCCGAGATCCTGGCCTGGTTCGCGCGCCATTCCCCGCTGACCGCCGAGGGTGCGTTGGCATATGCCGGGGCGCTGCTGCGCGACGAGCAGGAGGCAGAGGCGAATCAATTGATCCGCGATACTTGGCTCAATCAAGACTTCCAAAGCGCGGTCGATGAAAAGCGGTTCGTGACTCTGTTTACCCATTATCTTTCGCGGGCGGACCATGCCGCCAGGCTCGACCGCCTGTTGTGGGAACGGAACACCGCCGCGGCCGGAAGGATGCTGCGACGGGTCGACAAGAGCGTGCGCGCGTTGGCCATCGCCCGCATTAAGCTGATTCGCATGTCTCCCGGCGTCGACGCCGCGCTATCCCACGTGCCCGCCGACCTACGTGATCACCCGGGGCTGTGGCTCGACCGCATGCGCTGGCGCCGGCGCAAGAATAAGGACGATGCGGCGCGCGAGGTGCTGTACAACGCACCAGAAGATCTCGGCCGCGCCGAGCTCTGGTACGAGGAGCGCGTGATCCTGGTGCGCCGCGCCCTGGCCGACGGTCATTACGGCGAAGCCTACCGCATGATCGCGGACCACCGCCTGAGCAATGGCGTCGCCTTCGCCGAAGGCGAGTTCCTGGCCGGGTGGATCCTGCTCACCCACTTGCGCGACGAGAGGACCGCCTACGGGCATTTCCTGCGTCTCTACAATCGAGTCAGCTCACCGATCAGCCGCGCGCGCGGCGCCTATTGGTCGGGCCGCGCGGCGCGTGCCATGGGCATGATCGCCCCGGCCCAGAAATGGCTCGAGGCCGCCGCTTCACACCCAGAGATATATTACGGGCAACTCGCCTCCGAGGCGCTTGGCCGGGAGTTGCGCCTACGGGCGGCGTCGGCCCCACAGGCAGACAGTGGGGAGTGGAAGGATTTCCATGCCGACGAGCTGGTCGTCATCGTGCGCCAGCTCGCAAAGCTCGACCGGTCCGAGCACGCAACCGCGTTTCTCTACGAGATGGGTCGGCGGGCAAAGACCGCGCAGGAGCGGCGCATGGCCGCCCAGCTAGCGCGCCAAGTCGGCCGTCACAAGCAGGCCATCTACATCGCCAAGCGCGCCCGGAACGAAGGAGAAAATCTGCTACAATTCCGATATCCGATGATCGACCTGTCCGCGAGCAAGGGGGCCGACCCGGCGCTGCTCATGGCCATGATTCGCCAGGAAAGCTCGTTCGAGACCAACGCCGAGAGCCCGGCAGGGGCGCACGGATTGATGCAGCTGATGCCGGCGACGGCGAAGCGCGTGGCAAACGGGCTGGGATTGCGCTATCGTAAGCAGCTTCTGGTCGAGGATTCGGATTACAACCTTCGCATCGGCAGCGCCCTCATGGGCGACCTGCTCGAGCGCTATGACGGCTCCCATGCCCTGGCCTTGGCCGCCTACAACGCCGGACCGAAGCGCGTGGCGCGCTGGATGCGTGCGTTCGGCGACCCAAGGACGGCAGCGATCGACGCCATCGACTGGATCGAATCCATTCCGTTCACCGAAACCCGCAACTATGTCCAGCGAGTCCTGGAGTCGATGCAGGTCTACCGCCGGCTCCTCGACCGCAAAAGCCGGTTGGCGCACATCGAATACGACGACGATTGACCGCAGCCGGCCGCTTACCGCCATGAAGAGCCGGCGGGCCGCTGCCCGTCCACGACCGAGCGCGTCCGAGACGCCAAACGATGACGCCCGACAGCGACCACGTTGGCTTGCAGCCGCCCACATTCGCGGACATCGCCGATGCCGCTCGCCGGCTTGCCGGCCGGGCGACGATAACGCCGCTGCATGAAAATGCGGCACTGAACGAGACCCTGGGTGGCCGAATCCTGGTCAAATGCGAGAATCTGCAGCGTACCGGGTCGTTCAAGTTCCGCGGCGCCTACAACTTCATCAGCCACCTCGACGACGAGGCCCGCGAGATCGGCGTCGTCTCCTACTCGTCGGGCAACCACGCCCAGGGCGTCGCCGCTGCGGCCAGGCTCATGGGCGTGCCGGCGTTGATCGTGATGCCGGTTGATGCCCCTGCCATCAAGCTCGCCAACACGCGCGCACTCGGCGCCGAGATCCGCACCTACGACCGCGCCAGCGAAAGCCGGGAGGAGATCGCCCAGGGCATCGCGCAGGAGCGCGGCGCCGTCATACTGCCGCCATTCGACCACCCGCACACCATTGCCGGACAAGGCACCGTCGGCCTCGAACTGGCGCGGCAGGCGGATGAGGCGGGTGCGAAGCTGGACGCCGTCGTGTGCCCGTGCAGCGGCGGCGGCCTCGTCGCCGGCGTCGCCCTGGCGCTGGCCGAGCTCAGTCCCGGGACCGAGGTCTACGCGGGAGAACCCGCCGGCTTCGACGATACGGCGCGCTCTCTGGCCGCGGGCGAGCGCTTGGCCAACGCCGCGGGAGCCCACTCGATCTGCGATGCTCTCTTGTCGCCGACGCCGGGGCGGCTGACCTTCGCCGTTAACCGCCGCCTGCTGGCCGGCGGCGTCGCGGTCAGCGATGACGACGTGCGCGCGGCCATGGCCTACGGCTTTCGCACCCTCAAGCTGGTCGCGGAGCCCGGCGGCGCCGCGGCGCTGGCGGCGGCGCTTTGCGGCAAGCTCGACTGCCGCGGTAGGACGGTGGCGGTCGTGCTGTCGGGCGGCAATGTCGATCCATGGACCTTCGCCGACGCCCTCGACGCGAGGTAACGGCGGTCCACGTGCGTCGGAAATGGTCGGGTATTTGCCGCGCCGGCGGACGGACGGGCGGTTCTTGCGAGCGTTAGACCTTATACCAAATCTCGGTAATAAGGACCCATTTCATGGCGGCGCATTGGTCCTCCCGGTTAGGCGCGCGGCGCGGCGCGATGCCCCCGCATCGGGCAAGCCGCGCAACGCTGCCGGAGGGCC